>JAEUHE010000149.1 GCA_016793885.1 Verrucomicrobiales bacterium | reverse complement strand
ACCCCATCGTGGGTTGCGGTTTGTTTGGGGGTGTTGGCCGATCCAGTCGCAACCCGCGTTGGGGTTGTGAGAAAATAACGACTAACCCAGGGTAGGCGCTCCCGCTTCGCGCCAACCCTGGGCTTTGAGGCGGAATCCCTGTGGGATTCTAACATCTGGTCGAAGAACTTGTGGGTAATACTCAGGTCGTGCCACCGCGGTCCATAGTCGGGCCTCGCTTCGGACCACGTGCACAGGCTGCCTCGCTTTTCCTGCGACAGTGGTTTTCAGGTTGAGTTGATCGTCTCGTACCTTAAGCTCGTAGGCATCCGTCCATGAAACCACTTATGAATCTCCGATTTCTCCTCCCCGCGGTCATGCTTGGCTTCGGGTGGGCTTGTGCCACCGCAGATGGGGTGGCCGACAATCAAATTGATAACGTTCGCCGTCAGCCGCCGCCCGGAAAACCGATCGCGGCGGAAGATCGTCAGGAGCTAGACCGTGGCGTTGCGGAACTCGCTTCGGAGATTGAATCGTTGAAAACCGAGCTGAAGGGACGTTCGGCGCTGTTGGAGTTGCTGCCTGACATCCAAATCTTCCATAAGGCGGTGAGCTGGGCGCTTCAGTATGATGAGATTTTCAACCCGACGAACGAGGTGGTGGCCGCCAAGGACTTTATTCGGCAGGGGCTGGAGCGAGCGCGGCAGCTGCGGGAAGGTCGTTCTCCGTGGACCTCGGCCACGGGCTTGATCGTGCGTGGCTATCGATCGCGATTGGATGGCAGTGTTCAGCCTTATGGCCTGGTGGTTCCACCCACCTACCAGTCCGCCAGTGGCCGGCAGCACCGGTTGGATTTTTGGTTTCACGGTCGCGGCGAGATCCTCACCGAACTGAGTTTCTTGCGGGATCGGCAGCGCTCACCGGGCGAGTTTGTGCCGCGGGACACCTTCGTCCTGCATCCCTACAGTCGCTATTGCAACGGGCAAAAGCTGGCCGGTGAGGTGGACGCGTTTGAAGCCATGGACCATGTTCGACGATCCTATCCGATTGATGAGAATCGCATTGTGGTGCGAGGTTTTTCCCTCGGCGGCGCGGCCTGCTGGCATATGGCGGTGCATCATGCCAGCAAGTGGGCGGCAGCGGCTCCTGGAGCCGGGTTTTCTGAGACCCCCGATTTCCTCAAGGTCTTCCAGAAGGAGACCATCCAGCCCAGTTGGTATGAGAGGAAGCTCTGGCACCTCTATGATTGTCCGGACTACGCCATCAATCTGTCCCACTGCCCGACGGTGGCCTATAGTGGCGACAAGGATTCGCAGAAGCAGGCGGCGGACATGATGGTGAAGGCGATGGAGGCCGAGGGCTTGGACTTGGTGCACATTATTGGCACCAACGCGGGTCACCATTATACGGCGGAGGCCAAGGCAGAGATCAATCAGAGGCTGGATGCCATCGTGGCTCGCGGGCGAGAGCAACTTCCTGCTCGGGTCCGGTTCGCCACGTATACCCTCCGTTATCCGGAGATGGCCTGGGTTCGCATCGAAGGGTTGGAAGAACATTGGGAGCAGGGGCGTGTGGAGGCTGTGCTCACGGGAGGCTCGGGTGTGATCGTCAAGACGAAGAATGTGAGTTCCCTCGTGCTGAACATGGCTCCAGGCCTATGTCCCTTGGATCCGGTGGTGAAGCCGAAGGTGACTTTGGATGGGGTGGAACTTTCTGCCCCCCGGCCTCGATCGGACCGTTCCTGGATGGCGGAGTTCTCCAAAGTGGGCGGGACGTGGCGCGCTGGACCTTTGGAGGGAAAGGCGGGCGAGTTCCGGAAGAAGCCCGGATTGCAGGGCCCTATTGATGATGCGTTTCTGGACAGCTTTTTGATGGTGAAGCCAAGCGGATCGGCGTGGCATGAGAAGACCGGTCGCTGGGCGGAAGGCGAGTTCAAGCATGCAGTCGAACATTGGCGGCGTCATTTCCGAGGCGACGCGCGGGTCAAGGAAGCGGGGGCCGTTACGGATGCCGATATCGCGAGCCACAATCTGATCCTGTGGGGAGATCCTTCGAGCAACCCGTTGCTCCAGAAGATTCTTCCCCTGCTTCCGATTCAGTGGGATGAGCGGTCGTTGCGCGTGGCTGGGGTTGCGCATGCATCATCGGAGCATATGCCGGTGATGATCTATCCCAATCCGCTCAACCCTCGCCGTTACATTGTGTTGAACAGTGGGTTTACCTTCCGGGAGTATGACTATTTGAACAACGCGCGGCAAGTTCCCAAGCTTCCCGACTATGCGGTGATCGATCTCAAACAACCGGTCACGAGCCGTTTTCCAGGCGGAGTTGCGGCTGCCGGCTTCTTCAACGAACAGTGGCAGTTTCGTTCGTCACCAAAGTAGGTCGAGACTCCGTCCATCCCATGCATGCACCTAGGCTTTGAGAGGGTCGATTGGGACATGGCGAGGAACACTTAACTAGAATCTACGTTGAGAGGCCCTCAGCGGGAGTAACCTTCCTGGAGCAGCGGAGCCTGGGGCCCTTGTGGGCTCGACGAAATCGGAACTATAAGCTCAATCGGATCGATCCTCGATCAAGTCTCTCCCTACCTCCCTGTGCGGAGCACCGACGGGAACCTCACCCGCTTTTATCCCCAACGGGATCTCACAATCGCTGTTGATTCCACGGCTCGATTTCCTTAAGGGTAGGGAGTTGCCACATGAAATCATGCATCGTTAGATCGTTGCTGTTACTTGCGCTCGTCCTGAGCGCGAGGCCTCTTTTCGCCCAATCGTCCACCGACTCGCTGCCGGCCTTGGTCGGCTTGCTTTCCAGCTCGGCTGACGAGGGCCTTCGACTGGACGTGCTCCGGGGGATGAAGGCCGGCCTCCAAGGACGCCGGGGGGTGGCGATGCCCGCCGGATGGGCCGAGTTGGAACCGAAGCTTCTGGAGAACCAGAGCGCCGAGGTTCGTCTGCTGTCTCAGAGCCTGGGGCTGACTTTTGGAAGCGAGCGCGCCCTGAGTGCGCTGCGGCTCATTTTCCTGGATTCCAAGGCTGATGTCGGGGCTCGCCGATCTGCCTTGGAAGGCTTGCTTTCGGTTAAGGATCCGCAGTTGACGGGCGCATTGAAGCAGGTGCTGGGCGATACGGCGATTCGACCTGAGGCTATCCGAGCCATGGCCAGTTTCAATGATCCCGCCACGCCCGCAGTGCTGTTGGGCGTCTATTCGAAGCTTAACTTGGGAGAACGTCGCGATGCATTGAACACATTGGCGTCGCGTCAAGCTTTTGCCCAGCCGTTGGTTGAAGCGATGAGATCGGGACAGATCCCTCCGAGCCATCTCACTGCGGACTTGGTCCGACAGATTAAGAACTTGAAGGATACCCGGCTTAACTCGGATTTGGAAACACTCTGGGGCGTGACTCGCGAAACCAGCGCTGACATGAAGAATGAGATTGAACGCTACCGAAAAATCTATCGCGCTGGGGGATCCACTCCTGGGAACGCGAGTCGAGGGCGCAAGGTATTCGCTCGAATCTGTCAGCAGTGCCACACCCTTTTCGACACGGGTGGCAAGGTGGGGCCCGACTTGACGGGATCGAACCGTGCCGACCTCGACTACATCCTCTCCAACATCGTCGATCCAAACTCGGTGATCCCCAACGACTATCGCACGTCAACCGTGGAGCTGAAGGATGATCGGGTTCTGACGGGGATTGTGCGGCAGCAGGACGATAAAACGGTGACCGTCGCAACTGCCAATGAGACCTTGCTGCTGCCGAGGGGGGACGTTCGGTCCCTTCAGTTGAGTGAGTTATCCATGATGCCGGAAGGTTTGATGGCTCAGTTGACCGATGAAGAGGTTCGCGATCTGATCTACTATCTCGGACGCCCGGGCCAGGTGCCCTAAGGGGTTGGCTGGGGGCGGGAGGTTGCTCAGGCGATGAGGGGGGGCCTGGGCGTGTGGTGAAGATCGTCCGAGCAGGAGTAGGGCAGGTTCTCAAACACATCGCCGATCAGACACCGGGCCAGCGAATGGCGCTGTTCTGGGAATGGGCTGAGACAATTCGAAAAGTTGAAGCCTGGATCATAGAACGTTTGAACCCAATGCCGTATGGCCTCCACTCCCCGGTTGTAGACAGGCTCAAAGGCGCCCAAGGTTTCTGCTGATAGGTTACCCGATTGCAGTGCCCGTTGGATGGTGTTCGCCGCCATCTGTGCCGAGGAAAGCGCCAGGAAAAGGCCCGACGAATAGATCGGATCCAGAAACGCACGCGCGTCACCAATCATGATCCAGCCGTTGCCGGAGGTTTGCGAATTCGCGTAGGCCAGCTGGTTCATGCTCAAAACCCTTCCCGTCATCCTTGCCGTTTCGAGCTTCTCCAGCAGCGCGGGGCATTGGCTCATGGTTTCGTGAAAAGCGACCTCGGGGTGTTTGGATCGTCGAAACAACCTTTCATTGGGCCCCACAACGCCCACGCTTACGAGGTCATCCGGGAGAGGGATGTGCCAGAACCATCCGCCGTCGGGGATTAAGAAGATGGTTGTCTCTCCGGCGTCGAGACCCGTTGCTCGCTGCCCACCTTGATAGTATCCCCAGATAGACGCTTTGCGCAGATCGTTGCGCAGGGTGCGAAAGCCTAACTGGCGGCCGAGCAAGCACCCGCGTCCGGAGGCATCGACCACGACCTGCGCGGGCACGGTGACCCGCTGTTCGCGGTGACGTATAATCTCGGCACCGATGGCGCAATCGCCTTCGAAGCTTATATGCGCGACCTGGCTGTCCTCCCAGACATCGACGCCATTCTCCCGGGCATGGTTCAGAAGCATTTGATCAAAAGTCCATCGTTCGACCTGCCAGGTCCTGGCTTGGTCGGGAGGCAGGAGGTCCGAGAAATAGAATGGGTAGGATGTGCGGCCATCTGCAGACACGAACCGGACACTGCGTTTTTCGGGGAAGGGGGAGGCTTCGAGTTTGGGTAAGAAGCCCATCTCCTGGAAGATTCTATTGGTACCGGGGGCGAGGGATTCGCCAATGTGATATCGTGGGAAGGCAGAGGAATCCACCACCAGACAGCGGACGCCCCGGCGGGCCAGCAAGGTGGCCACGGTGGCGCCAGCAGGTCCGCCACCTGCAATCAATACTTCCCAACCCTTGGACGCTCTTGAATCCATGATCAATCGAAGCGGCGCTATCGGTGTCCGCCAAGCTGCCTGGCTTCTGTGGCGGAGTTCGCGTGAGAAGTGGTCAGCTTAATCAATAAACCCTCTCCAGCGCGGTTTGGCTGGACAATTCTTGGCAACCTTAGCTCTGGGCGGCCGGCTATTTCTTGGGTAGGAAGGTGAAGGCCACAGCGCCCAAAATGCAGATGAATGCGGCAACGTGATTCCAGCGAAGCTTTTCACCGAGGTAGAGCCAGGCGAATCCGATAAACACGGTCAGGGTGACGATCTCTTGTATGATTTTCAACTCGGTGGCCGAGTAGGTGCCATGGCCCCAGCGGTTGGCTGGCACTTGAAGGACGTATTCGAAAAACGCGATGCCCCAGCTCACAAGAATGACGATGTAGAGAGGAGAGCTTTTGTACTTCAAGTGGCCGTACCAAGCAACCGTCATAAACACATTGGAGGCGATCAGCAGAGCGATGGGTAACCAGCGGTTGTGGATGAGTTCGTTCATGGTCAGAAACGGTGCGGCGTTGGGTTGCGGACGAGAAAATTAGGAAAGTGGGGGATCGATAGTCTTGTGCTCCAGAGAGCGAACCTCCTCGGGCGTGAGGTGGCGATACTGGCCTTTGGGTAGATCGCCAAGCACAAGGTGGCCGATGGAGACGCGAACGAGGCGCAACACTTCGAGCTCCAAGCTGGAGAGTAATCGCCGGATGTGACGATTCCGTCCCTCGTTGAGAACGATGCGCAGCCAGCAGTGTTTTTCACCCTGTCGCAGGAGGTCGAGCCGGAGTGCGCGCAGAATCTCCCCGTCTACGTGCACTCCCGCTTCGGCCTTGGTTTTCCACTCGGCTTGGAAGGTTCGGTTTACCTGTACGTGGTAGCACTTTTCGCAATGAGTGATCGGATCGGTGACTGCGTCGGCCCACGTGGTATCATTGGTGAACAGTAAGAGGCCCTCGCTCGCCTGGTCGAGCCGCCCCACGGGGTTGAGATGCGGCAGATTCTTTCCGGCCAGGCACTGGAAGACGGTGGCACGACCCTTTTCATCGGAGGCTGTGGTTACCAAGCCGCGCGGTTTGTTCAGCATGAGATAGACTCGGTCTTCGATCCGTACTACGCGACCATCCACAGAAAGCTGGTCGACGCCGAATCGGACCGGGAACTCCGGGTCCTTGCGGACGTTCCCATTGACCATGACCCGGCCGGCGCGGATAAGCTCAGTTGCTTGGCTGCGGGAGCAGAACCCTAGCTTGGAAAGGACTCGTGCGATGCCGTGTCGCGGCAGGTTTGGTTTCGCAGAATGAGACTGTCCGAACGGTCTTCGGCTCACCCCTCGAGTCTGATGAAAACCTCGACTGAACCCAAGTCGAGATTTGTCGGAATTAGACCGAGTTGTAGCGCGCCTTCACGGCAGTGAATCTTGCCTTGGCGGCGCTGGTCAGCGATTCCATCTGGCCGGGATCGATTCCGAGCCTCTCCAGGCTTGCGGGGGTAGGGGAGGCTGAGGGGGTGTCCGCGATGACTTTCCCCAAAAGATTTGCCACATAAACCGCATCGCAGATAGGGTCGAGGCCTTCTTCAGGGCTGTGGTGGTAAATGATTCCTTTGACAATGCCTTCTGGCAGTTGCCAATGCTGGGCGATGATGCCACCGAGTTCACCATGGTGGACTCCAAGAATCTGCCGCTCTGCATCGAGGGGATGGAGGCCACCTTCGCAGGCGGCTCTTCGCAGCCACTCCAAGTCTTCCGTTGTCAAGAATCGTCCCATGACCAGCTTTCCAATGTCGTGAAGCAACGATGCTGTAAATGTTTCCTGAGGCAATGGTTCTTGGGTGAATTCCTGTAGGGTTTCGGCGGCCGCCGCCGTCGCCACCGAATGTTCCCAAAGGGCACCTTCGCTGAGGTTGTAAGCCTTGACGTGCTGTTTCAGCAGGCCGTTCACTTTGGAGGCTACGGTCAGAGCCATCACCCGGGAGGCTCCGAGTCGAAACACCGCCTCTTGGGCACGGGTCACCCGCGTGGCTCCGCCGGTGGCGGCTGAGTTCGCCGCCCGAAGGAGTCGCACCGTCAGGGCTTCGTCGTAGGCGATGATGTCGGCGACCTCAGTCAGATCGCACTGCCCCGACCCCAACAGCGAGGCCAGCCTGACGGCGCTCGCCGGTAGAGGTTCCAGTTCGTTCGCCCGCTGTATGAGCTCATCAAGATCAAGCATAACTTACCTCGTAGGGTTTTGGAGTCGGGTCATGCCGCCGCTAGTGCTTTGGCCGCCAGGGACTGGTAAACCGTGGCGCGACCCAAAGTCATGGGCTGCCAGTCCGGGTCGATATTCATGGTAGTTTCCGCCGTGCCCAGGAATAGGTAGCCGTTGGGCTGCAGACACTGGCGGATCTTCTTCAAGATGGTCTTCTTGGACTCGATATCGAAGTAGATCATCACGTTGCGGATGAAGATGACATCGAACATGGGCATGATAGGCCATGGTTTGACGAGATTCATCTGGCGGAACTCGATCAGCTTCCTCACCTCATCTTTGATCACCCACTTCGCATCTACTTTGTTGAAGTACTTAATGAGCATCGACGCTGGCAGCCCGCGGTTCACCTCCAGCTGGGAATAGATGCCCTTCTTTGCCTGGGTGAGCACGGTAGGCGAGAGGTCCGTGCCGAGTATGCTCACATTCCAATCCTTGAGAATTGGGAAATGCTCGCGAAGCAGCATTCCAATCGTGTAGAGCTCCTGACCGGTAGAGCTCGCCGCCGACCAGATGGTGAGCTTTTTGAGCGGAGTGCGTTGCTCGATGATCTTGGGGAGCACATGTTGTCTCAGGGTCTCGAATGGGTGAAAGTCCCGAAAAAAGGAGGTTTCATTGGTCGTCAGCGCATCTATCACCTGCTCGTTAAAGAGGGTGCCGGCGCGATTCGTCCGCAGCTGAGTTAAAAACTCATCGAGGGTATTGAAACCCGACTGCTTGGCGATCGGACCGAGCCTCGTCTCGACGAGATACTCCTTTCCTGGTTCGAGAATGATGGCCGCTGTGTCCCTTGCGAAATCACAGACGAACTTGAAGTTTTCTTGAGTCAGAGCCATACGTCATGCTTCCTAGCTGATTTCACCGCTTACTACGCCGCTTTCGAAATCGAGGAGGTCCTCCCCTCTCTCACCCGCTGAACGATTTCACTCGCCACCCTTTCCAGAGGCAGGATGGCATCGGCGAGGCCGGCCTGGACCACGCATCCGGGCATTCCCCAAACCACACTGCTCAGTTCATCCTGAGCGATGACTTGAGCTTGCTTCTCCCGCAAGTGCTGGCAACCACGCAGACCGTCCTGCCCCATCCCTGTCAGCACGACTCCAAGGGAGGAGGCTCCATAGGCCGCAGCCACGCTGCGAAAAAGGACATCGACGGCTGGGCGGCAGGAGTTCTCGGGAGTGCCCTCGTGCAAATGTAAAACGGTCTGGAGACCTTCGCGCCGAACCTCCATGTGCTTTCCGCCGGGGGCAATGTAGGCTTGGCCCGGCTGTAGCCGCTGTCCATGTTTTCCTTCCTGGAAGCCCACCGAGCCCAGGGCGTGGAGACGTTCAGCGAGCAAGGCGGTAAACATCGGGGGCATGTGCTGAACGATAACGATGGGAAGTGGGAAATCCTTGGGAAATGACTTGAACACGGTAGCCAAGGCATTGGGCCCCCCGGTGGAGGTTCCAATTGCTAGAATTTCAATGGGGCGTTTTGGTCCCGTGCGCGGTGGCAGCGTCGCCGGCTTGAGCCGGGACACGAACTGAGTGTGATCGCCCGGTGGAGCATCGACACGCAGGTGGCGACAGTGGGTTTTAATTTTTGGGATCAGTTCAGTCTCGAGTCGCTGGATCCCCTCGGTCACTGCTCCTACGTTGGCTGGCTTCGTGACATAGTCGGTGGCTCCGAAGGTCAGGGCGTCCAGGGTGGTTGCGGCTCCTTTGGCCGTCAGGGTGCTGAACATGATCACCGGCAGCTTGGGGTAGAGCTTTCGGATCTCCTTCAAGGTCGCGATGCCATCCATTTCGGGCATCTCAACGTCTAGGGTGATGAGGTCAGGATTGACCTGGGGAATCTTCTGCAGCGCAATTTTTCCGTTGGCAGCCGTTCCAGCAATCTCGAGTTGTGGATCGCGCTCCAGTACCTCGGTGATCATTCGCCGCATCACCACGGCATCGTCCACAACCAACACTCGGATCTTTGGCATATCGTTTTGTTTCGTTCGGGCCTTGATGGCGGCGACTATGACTCAGGGCATGAGGCCGAGGATCATTAGCTTTTCTTCCAAAGCTTCCCGGGTTACGGGCTTCATCATGAAGTCATTGGCTCCTGCCTCGAGGGCCATGGTGATCTTCTCTTCAGTATTGTTGGTGGTCACCATCATGAGCTTGAGATTGTCGAAGTCGTGATTTCGTCTCACGAAGCGGACGAATTCAATACCTGTCATGCGAGGCATGTCCCAATCGACGAGGGCAATATCGAAGGGTTGGAGTGGATCGTTCTTGATGAGGGTGTCGAGGGCGTGGCGCCCGTCCTCGGCCTCCACGGTTGTAAAGGAGAACTCGTGAGCGAGGTGGCTCAGAAACCCTCGCATGGCTTTCGAATCATCAACGATGAGCATTCTCATAAAAACATCAATTCAGGATTAAATCGTATCGGAGCCTCAGGCTAGCCAAACGCGGACTGCTTTGGTTCCTTCTTCCCAGGAAAACAATTCCCCGGGCTCGTAGTTGCTCCGACGAGCTCGATCCACAATGGCTGGAAGATCTATGGCTCGGCGACGCAGAGTGGCTTTGAGTTCCACAGGAACCAACTGCTCTAAGTGATCGGTCGCTTCCGCATCGAAGCTTAGAGAAATCTTTGTTTCAGCTGCCTCGCGGACTTGGATGTGTAAGGCATCGGACTTCATGGTCTTGGTCTCGGTGGGGCGCGATGGCATCGGCTCTGGCCGGGCGTCGGTCTGCTCTCGCAGTCTGCATTCCAGGAAGGCGTCCCTCCAGGGGACCGGCACGTTGAGACGAGTCAGGTAGTGAAGCACCCCTTGGAAGGTGCGTAGAATAAAGAGGATTTCCGCTGGGCCGGCGGTCCTAAAGGCCAATCGATGTTCGCCCAGCAGCGATGCCAGACGCGAACTGAGATTCCAGGAGGAGGCAAGAAATGGCGTGGAGGTTGTAAACGGTTCGCAGAGGATCGCCGCGACTTCAGGCAGCCGCCGGCGGAGCAGGGGCAAGGCATTAGGGTTGAAGCCCATCTGAATGAAACAATCCCAGATCAATTCGCTTTGCGAGTTTCGATCCATCGAGAGCCGTATCAAGCGCGCGAGAGCATTGCTGAAGCGGGTGCTGACGCGCTTCACGCAGCCAAAATCCAAGAGGCCCAACCTTGCCTGGTGGCCTGGCTCAGCTGGAAGAAATCGATAGTTTCCCTGATGGGGGTCTGAATGGATTAATCCCCACTCGAATATTCCTTTGAGGAACAAGCGAAGGATCGTATCAGCCACGTGTTGGCGATCTTCTGGGCTCCAAGATGCCGTGCCGGAGAATGAGCTGCCGCGAATCCAGGTGGTCACCAGCAATCGAGGCCCGCTCAGCTCGGTGATCACTTCCGGTACCGCGAGGTGAGGCCAGTCCGGGTTATCCGTGAGATGATGGAAATCTTGAATCGAACCAGCTTCGGCTTTGTAGTCGGTTTCTCGATTCAGCATGGATCCGATTTCGGTGCGATAGGAAGCCACATCGAAGCCGCCCCGCAGATCCCCAATTGGAGCGGTGAGCCAACCGAGGGCCTGCAGATCCACTTTAATCTGGTCGCTCACTCCTGGGTATTGAATTTTGATGGCGACCTCGCGGCCGTCATGCAGCACCGCGTGATGAACCTGTCCGATGGAGGCGGAAATACCCTGAGGGTCTACTTTCTGGAAGTGTTTTCGAATAGGGCAACCGAGCTGCCGTTCGATTTCGGCGAACGCTTCCGTGGGCGTCAAGGAAGGTTCGTTTTCGGTGAGTCGACTGAAATGGGCTGCGTCGTCGTTCAGTTCGGAGAAAGACAGGAGCTGTCCGATTTTCTGAGGCAGTCCATGGAGTAATCCGAGACGATCCACGATGCGCCGCACCTTCCGCTGCTGTTCGGAGCCCTTCGGGCGGGAGCATTTCAACGAAACCAGATCTTTGGCCAGCAGACCCAGCTGAAAACTCCGCTGCAACGGCTGGTTCATGAGGATTTAAAAACAGCGGAGGTGGTCGTGAGGTTGATCAAACAGCGGGAGAATGGGGTCCGGAGTTCCAGTCTGGCTGAGACTCCGGACCCACCCCTATCCTCCAAGATTAGACTTTCGCCTGTTCGACGACTCGGCGTAGATCCGACGCGAGCTTGGACAGCTCCGTGGCGGCGCTGAGGGTGTTGTTCGCTCCCTCGGTGGTGTTTTTAGCTGCCATGCTGACGTTGGCGATGTTCTTCGAGATCTCGGTGCTGCCTTTGGCAGCCTCGCTGGCGTTGCGAGCGATCTCATTCGTGGTCGCCGATTGCTCTTCCACCGCGCTGGCGATGGTGTTCGAGATATCGTTGATTTGTCCGATGATCTTGCTGATCTGATCTATGGCCGAGACGGCGCCCTTGGTGTCCGTTTGAATGGCCTCGATCTTTTGGCTGATGTCTTCGGTGGCCGTGGCGGTCTGCTTGGCCAACTCCTTGACCTCGTTGGCGACGACGGCGAAACCTTTACCGGCTTCCCCGGCGCGAGCCGCTTCGATGGTGGCGTTGAGCGCGAGCAGGTTGGTCTGTTGCGCGATACTGGTGATCACCTTGATGACCTTGCCAATCTCGATGCTGCTTTCGCCGAGCTTTGCGACCGTCTTGTTGGTGTTGCTGGCAACGGTCACCGCTTCGGTGGCTACACGTGCCGCATCGTTCGCATTCTTGGCGATTTCTTTGACACTGGCGCTCATCTCTTCCGCGCTGGTGGCCACTGTAGCCACGTTCTTGCTGACCTCTTCGGCTGCGCTGGCCACGACATTGGATTGGGTGGCAGTTTCCTCCGAGTTGGCGCTCATTTGCTGACTGACCGCAGTCAGCTCCTCGGCAGCGCTGGACAAAGCCTGAGCGTTCTGGTTAACGCTGGTCATGGTGACCTTGAGTCCTTCGGTCAGATCCTTCTCGCGCTTTTCCTGGGCGAGACGTTCGGTGATGACCGACCAGGTGACCATGGAGCCCAGGAAGTTTCGGTCCGGGTCATAGATCGCGCTTACCAACAAGTCGAGAGTCTCTGTGCCGACCTGAATATGAGCCGATCGCGGCAGATTCTTCGGGTCCGCTAACAGGTTTCGCTGATGCGCCGGGTTTTTATGGAAAATGTCGATATTTTGGCCAATCATCTTCTCCACCGGAACCGGAAGGAGATTCTGAATCCCTTTCAGCGTCCGAGTTGAAGCCGGGTTCATGTATTGAATCTTGAGATCGCGATCCGCGAACATGATGTTGGCTGGAGAGTTTTCCGTCATCGACGCGTAGCGCAGGTTCACCTGCCGCTGGCGGACCATCTCGGTGATGTCGGTGGCGAACTTCACGACCTTAAACGCTTTGCCGTTCAAATCGAAAATTGGATTGTAAGAAGCCTGGATCCAAATCTCTTTGCCACCCTTGCCGATCCGCTTGAACTCTGCGCTTTGGGCTTTGCCGTCCGCCAGATCGCGCCAGAACTGTTTGTATTCGACGCTGTCCCGGTAGTTCGAGTCAACGAAGGTGCTGTGGTGACGGCCTTGAATTTCAGCCAAGGTGTAACCCAAGGTCTTCAAGAAGTTCTCGTTCGCGGTGATGATCGTCCCATCCATGTTGAA
Organism: Verrucomicrobiales bacterium; assembly: GCA_016793885.1. Classification (NCBI taxonomy): domain Bacteria; kingdom Pseudomonadati; phylum Verrucomicrobiota; class Verrucomicrobiia; order Verrucomicrobiales; species Verrucomicrobiales bacterium. The sequence continues at coordinate 74,142 of JAEUHE010000149.1, read as the reverse complement.
CTCGATGACAGCCTGCACCTTGCTGATGGCTTGCAGCTGACCGGCGACGTCGGCGTCCTTCAGTTTGCGACTGGTGACGTCAACGGCGTATTTGACGACTTTAAAGGGCTTGCCTTCAGAATCGAGAATCGGATTGTAGGATGCCTGGATCCAGATTTCCCGTCCCCCTTTTCCGAGTCGCCTGTATTCCGCCGTATGGAAGCGGCCACCGCTCAAATCTGCCCAGAACTGCCGGTACTCGGCGCTTTGGCGGAAGGAAGGTTCTACGAAGAGGCTGTGGTGCTGGCCTTGGATCTCATCCAAGGTATAGCCGACCGTCTTGAGAAAGTTGTCGTTCGCAGTGATGATGGTCCCATCCAAATCAAACTCGATGACGGCTTGGGCTTTTTTGATCGCGGCGATCTGACCGCGCAAGTCCTCGAGCTCCGTATCGATGTCCGGCTTCGCGTCGACGGGCAGTGAGGCTCTGGGAGTGGTGCTTTTTTTGCGTCCGGAGGCCTGGAGTGTCGCTTTCATAATTGTTCTGTCTGTTCGTGGATGGTTCTGTGTTTGTGTCTGTGTGTTAATGATCTGGGGCGCCAGGGTCCCCACTAGGGTTAGAATCTGATGGATGAGGGCAGGGGGAACCTGAAGCGCTCTTAGAGTATCGCTGAGGTGGGTTGCGACCCGAGCAAAGTGTCGCTCCTCGATTGCCAGATCGATGTGAGCGGTTTGCATGTCTGCACCTTTGTAAATCTGCGGTCCACCGAGGACGGTGGTGAAAAAGCGAACTTGGCTCTTCTTCAGCCAATTCAAGTTTGTATCCTTGAATAACGGGATTAACAGAGGATCGACTAGAACTCGGCGATAGAACTCCTCAACGGCAGCCTCTACCGATGGGGCTCCTCCGATCTGGTTATAGAGCGACTCGGTGACCGTTTTTGGCGTGGTGTATCCCATAAGTAAGGCAGTTTAGAACAGGGTGGTCAGTAATCGTGGGCTTAAACGATCATGAAACTCGTGATATAATTCACCAGTCGCAGGGTGCAGAAGGTGAGGCCGAGCCTAATATGGGTTTGGCGGCTGGCGATGAATCCATTCATGATCCGGCGGCCTAGTTGAATCTGGGCCACATAGGCGGTGAGCACCGCTACCGAGACCAGCACGTGGAACCACAGGAGCAGGCCGGTATGGTGGGCCACCTTTTCGACGGCGTGGCGGGTAATCTCGATATAGAGGACGAGGGAAACATCGAGGACAAAGGCCGCCAACATGTAGCGAAGATGGATCTTGGGCTTCTTGCGTGAATACACCCCAGCTAGAATCAGCAGAAGGACGACGGTGGAAAGCCAGTGTAGCATTTTAGGCTCCTTTCGGTTGTGCAGCTTGTAGGTTGACCGTTTTTTCGGTATCCAGGATCAGCAGCAGGCGCTCCTTGAGTTTGTAGACGCCAGTCACGAGTTCCCTGGCCACACCTCGAAGAGTCTCCGGAGGCCGCTCGTAAACATCGTCCTGAATTTCGACCACGTCCCCGATCTCGTCGACGAGCAGGCTGACGGCCCCGTCATCGGTTCGCACCACGACGTTCATGGGAAGTTCCTCCGTTTTCCGGGCGGGGAGCTCGAGGCGACGGCGTAGATCGATAGCAGTTACGATTTGGCCGCGGAGATTGATCAAACCCTGGAGAGTGCGTGACGCCAGCGGCACTCGAGTCATTTCCTGGTAGCGGATAACCTCTTGCACTTTAAGGACCTCTACTCCGAAGAAGAGTCCATCGATATAGAAGGTGCAGAATTGTTTGCTGTTATTCATTGGCAGTAGGGAATAAATGTGAGTTTGCTTCAGGCCGCCATTTCGAGGTCGGGCTTGGAGGTATAGAAACTCGGATCGGCGGACTGGATGATGGTTGAGACGTCTAGCAGGTCGGTCACTTTGTCCTGAATAACGACCGAGCCCAATATGCCGCTACCTTGGACATCCCGTTTGACCGTGATCGATTCCTCGACGATGTCACTGATGGCGCCGACGATGAGTCCGACGCTCCGTCCTTGTTCCGAATACACGACGACCTGCACCATGTCTTGATCCTCGGTGAAGGCTTCGCCACGGGTGTTGACGTAATCGGCCACCGCGATCAGGGGCAGTATCTGTCCGCGGTATTGAACCACTTTTTGAGTTCCGGATTGTTCGATCTGGCTGCGGGGAAACTCCTCGAGGCGCGCTACCATGGACAATGGAATGGCCATCCGGCTTCCCTTTCCAATCTCGAATAGGAGGAGTGTTTGCTTGTTCGTCAGGCGATTGTCCGATTTGGTCTTGTCGACCATCGAACGATCTCGGACCTCGTTGATCACGTTAGCGTGTTGGGCTAGCCCGAGGACATCGAGGATGAGGGCTACTCGGCCATCGCCCATGATCGTTGCCCCGGCAAAGCAAGTGATGCCCTTGAGTTGCTTGCCCAGTGGTTTGACGACGATCTCTTCAGTATCGTTAATTTCGTCCACCACCAGCCCGAACTGGCGTCCGTCGGCCTGGAGCACAACAATGTTCACCGCATCCGAACTGCTCTGGGAGGCACCATTATCCGCCCTAGATCCGGTCGCTCCAGCATCAATGTCGAGCTCGCGGTTCAGATAGCACAACGGAAGCAGTTGTCCGCGGAGTCGATAAATAGGGGAGCCGTAGAGCATCTCGATCCCTTTGCGCGCCTGTTCTGACTCGAGGCGAACCAGCTCAAGTAAACTGACCTGCGGGATGGCAAACCGCTCGCCTCCACTCGTCACGACCAACGCGGGGATGATCGCCAAGGTGAGGGGAATCTTGATCTTGATCGTCGTGCCGTTGTTCGGCTCGCTCAGGACATCGACCGATCCTCCGATCTTCTCGATGTTCGTCTTGACGACGTCCATCCCAACCCCTCGGCCGGAGACATTGGTGATCTTCTCGGCGGTGCTGAATCCGGGGAGGAAGATGAGATTAAAGGTTTCTCGCTCGCTCATGCGCGACGCCTGGTCGGCTGTGATGAGCATGCGCTGGAGCGCCTTCTCCTTGACCTTGGAGACATTGATGCCTCGTCCATCGTCCATGATCTCGATATTGACCTGTCCACCTTCGTGGAAGGCACGCAGTAGAAGAGTCCCTTCCGCCGGCTTGCCTGCAACCGACCGCGTTTCCGGTGTCTCGATACCGTGGTCGATGGCATTCCGGACAATATGAGTGAGGGGATCCTTGATGGCTTCGATGATAGTACGATCCAGCTCAGTTTCGTTTCCTTGCATCACGAGCTGGACCTTCTTCCCGAGCTCGTGAGCGACATCTCGGACAACACGAGGAAATTTTGTCCACACGTTGCCGATGGGTTGCATGCGGGTTTTCATCACGCTCTCCTGGAGCTCGGTGGTGATGATATTGAGCCTCTGCGAGGCAGCTATCAGAGAATTTTCCTGGACGACCCCGGAATACTGAACGATTTGATTTCGAGCGAGCACCAGCTCTCCAACCAGATTCATCAACTTGTCCAATTGATCCACGCTGACGCGGATTGCTGAGTCGGATACCGAAGTGGTCTTGGCAGCTGGGTCGCGTTCCGCGGTGGCGTCCGGAGCAGGATGCGAGGGGTTTACGGGTGCCGGTGCGGCGGCGGGTGCGGCTGAATTCGCCAGAGCGGGAGAGGGCGATGTGGCCACGGGGGCGGGAATCGGGGTCTGCGCTTCCGTGGGTGCATCATCGAACAGTCCCCAACCCTTGTTAGCCGCGGTCGACTCGGTTGCACGCTCTGCACCCTCCGTGGTCGGAGTTTCCGGTATTGAAGCGGGCGGGGTCGATGGAGCCTTTTGGGCCGTCTGAAGATCTTGTAGTTTCTGGAGTAGGGCCGAGAAGTCCGCACTTCCTTCGGAACCGGTATCTTCGATGCTTTTGAGCATCTGGCGGAGGGCATCGGCGTAGGAGAGGAGCGTCGTGATCATCTCCTTGTGGAGGGTGATCTTTCCACCGCGGAGGGCATCCAGAAGATTCTCCCCGACGTGCGCGACCGACTCGATTTTTGACAGCCCGAGGCATCCGGCCGTGCCCTTGATGGTATGGATGACGCGGAAGACCACGTTCAGGGTCTCGGGATTGCCTTGCCCATTTTCGAGGGCGAGCATTTCCCGATCAAAGCGGTCGAGACCGTCAGCACTTTCGATGAGAAGATCCTTGATGAGCTGCTGCTGGAGTTCGTCGTTCGTGGGCATGGCGTTATTAGAGTTTTAAGGGGCAATGAATGGAGTGGGGATCGCGATCATGCGCCGAGAACCTTGGAGACGACCGCAAGGAGTTGTTCTTGCTGGAATGGTTTTACGATCCAACCGGTTGCGCCAGCGGCTCTGCCCTCGGCCTTCTTCTCGGGCGAGGATTCCGTCGTTAGAAGAATGATGGGTGTCTTCTGAAACTGTGGGAGGGAGCGGAGGTTTCGAGTGAGCGTGATGCCGTCCATGTTGGGCATATTCACGTCTGTGATCACCAGATCCACGGTGCGACCTTTGAGCGCTCCGAGTGCCTCGATCCCATCCCCCGCTTCGAGAATCTCGTGACCGGCCGCCTTCAGCGTGAAGCTGATCATTTTCCTCATCGTTGAGGCATCGTCCACCGTGATGATCGTTTTACCCATAATGCTTGAGAGCTGTCAGCAGTTGCGGTTTGCCTACTCGTTCGAACAGCGAACTGCTCTAGAACTTAGAAAACCGTTAGCGAATTGAGGTCTCGTTCCACCCAGACGCCTTCGTTACCGTTTCCTTCTACAATGATGAATCGGCGTGACCGACGGAGGCTTTAGAAAAACTTTTTATACGCCGAGATTCGCCAAGGATTAAAACAACTCTATGTTGTCGGCGAGCTTGGTGGCGGGAGTGGTGGAGCGTTCGGTGGAGGGCGCGCTTGAGGTCGACGCGTTGACTCCAGCCGCGAGGCCGGCATCGGGAGAAGACGTTTGTTCCGTGGGCGAAGTTTCGTTGGGCGATGGTGAGGCAGCTGCATCGCTGGCGCTTGGCGAGGAAAAATCGTCAAAGAGCACCAAGTCCCCGCTGTTCTCCGCTGCTCCGACGAGCTTCATACGATCGGCCCCGAGCTGGGATGCGTCCGTTGCGCCTGCAAGTGTGTCGCTTTTGCCAGTGAGGACGTTTTCATGAATGAGGCGCTCCGATTCCATGGTGTAGGACCGGGTGTATGCCATCTTGGTTTCGTGCTCAGGGATATCCTTAACCCATGGGGTCATCATCTCTTGTAAGGTGAGGAGGGTCGTCGAGGGGAGCTCGACTCGATCATCGGCCAGCTCCTTGAGCTGGACCCTCGAACGCATGTTGTGGGCTAGCTTTCGCAGCCGATCTGAAGCTGAGCCGATATGGGTGAGCTCGGAGAGAGCCTCATCACGATACGTGTGGAGTTCCTTCTCTTGAGCGCGGAACTCCACCAACCATTGCTGATGCCCGGCCGTCCCAGTCTCGTACAGGTTACCGAAGGTTTCCACTAGCTGATCGAGGTGTTTGGTGAAGGCGTCCAATTCTTCGGCGATCCCACTGCTGATATTTCCGATCACGTTGGCTATGTCAGCTGTCTGAGCTGCCAAAACCTCCAACCCGGTTCCTGACTTGATGTGGGCTGCCTGCACTTGTGCGTTCAACGCGATGAGTTTGATGCGAGCCGAGAGGTCGCGCATGACCGCGGTGACGTTGCTGGCCTGGCCTCCCATAGGGCGAATGGCATCGAATGCATCCTTGGCGCTTGCGACAGCTCCTTCTACCATACTCTGCACCTCGGAGAGACTGTCGAGCAGCGTCTGTACGAGGCCCGATGCCCCAACAGTGACCTGATCGAACTCGGTGAGCGACACGCAATCCAAATCCAAAGCCTTAACTTGGCCGAGTATGACATCGAGGGAACCACACAACGCTGTGTCGGTTTGCCGAAGGTTTTCCGCAACCGCCTTAAGTTGTGCGGCCTCGACGCCTGCCGCCTGATAGAGATAAAGGATTGATGCGTTTTGTTTGTCCGGTTCATCGGACCGCAGGTCTGAGTTGGCCTGTCTTTCCATACCATCTAGTGCCGAGAGAACGTGGGCAATCTTCTGCGCGACGACGTCCTGTGCCTGAAGGCTGAACACCAACTTCACCACCTCAGAGGAGATGCGATTGGTCACTTGGGTGAGCTTGATATCCTTTTTACGATTGATTTCGAGATCCTGGTTCAAATCCTGCACTGCTTTCGAGATGTAAGATCGTTTCTGTTTCATCAGCGCCCCCTGCTCGTTCGTCTGCTGATTCAATCGCCTGATCAGGGCGTCCATACTTCGTTGGTTCGCTCTCAGAATGTCAAATTTAGCAGCAAAGGTTTGGTTGACTTGTTGCTGCAGTGTCTGAATCTCCTCCGTCAGCGCAAGGAACATGCTCTGCACCTCATTGCCCAGGGTTGCGGACTCCACCCGGTACATGGTCCTAATAAACTTGAGCGGTGCCACCGTCCTCTGGAGCTCCTCCTCGCTCAACAACATTCGTTGAATCTGCTCGGTGCGCTTGCGAAGCACGTCGAGCAGCTCGGATGTGGTTCTCTGGTAGTTGTCTACGTAGTCGAGCGGGGCTCTCAGTATGCTCAAGGTTTTTTCCAACGTGGGTTCCCCCTGCTCATTCCCTGAGGCTAATTTTACCATTTTCTCGGAGTGAGCGACGAGCAAATCACTCTCGTTTGGTAGTCGTTCCAGATCAGAAAAGATCTCGAGGAACTGAGCCTCGATGTGTTGGCCGACGGTCTTAAGCTTATCCCGTTGCTGTCCTAGCTGAACGAATAACTCAACAAGCTCCGGGGTGTGCAGGGATTTCGAGGTTTGCTTGTGGCCTTTGCGTCGAGACCTGAATAGAGCAAGTGCCCACCTTCCCAATTGTCCCACAGCCTGACGGACTCCGTTGATCAGTCGTGCACTCCGGTCGTTCAGCTTCGGGTTTGATTCCCTCGGCCTTCCTTCTCCTGGTGGCTTATTCATGAATCTTCGCGCGTCGACCGGATTGGCTTAATGCGACTCGGCCCGTCTCTGTCCCGAGCAACGGGACGTTCGAATCGCCTTTGTGATGAGCAGGTCGTCTCTTCGAGCTGACTATTTCCTAACCCAAGCTTCATTCCAAAAGGGTCACCCACACAGAAGTAACATCGGAAGTTACGTTGGGGCCTTTAGCTGGGATGGCATTAGAGGGATACTTCGGGCGGCAGCGGATGCCTGGCTGGGTATGTCAGGGAGAGGGAACCCGAGAGCTCTGACAGTAGTCGGTCAATGAGTCAGGGCGTAGAAGAGTATGTTGATGCCCAAGGGGTAAGACTGTTTTTCTGAAAACTCTTTGAAAAAGTATTCGCTTGCTCCCTCTTGCTCCCAACCATCTCCGTTGTCCGTATTGTGGCAGATCATCACCATCATCCTCCCAAGCTCGTCAAAGATCGCGCGGTAGTGGGGATCCTTGGCCCCCGGCATTTTGTCTTCCTCCCACGTGATCCCAGTCCACTGGCTGTAATGCCCGGTTCGCACATTGGGCACTTGAGGAAAGGCATTCAGACGAAACACGCAGTTAAAAACCTGGTGGTCCAGCGGGAGATCGACGATCTTCCGATCGGGAAACACGCGTCGGAGCTGTTCCTCAAAATTATACCATTCACGATCTCCCCAGAAGTCATCAGCCAGAAGAAAACCTCCATTGGTCAAGTAGTTGCGCAACTGGTCGACCTCATCGTCCTCCAGCACCAGGTCACCCGGCTCTGCAACATAGATAAACGGACTGTCAAAGAGGAGGGGGTCACGCAGTGTAATCAGATCGCCGTCGGGATGTGTTCGGATCGAAGTGAGCTGTTGCATGCGGTAAGACATGTTGATCTCCGCATCCGGATAATCGATGGCCCATTTGTCATAGCCCCAGGGTCCGTAGGATCGAGCGGAACGGTACTTGATTCGGCGGAAGAGGAAAACATCGGACTCGAACCCAAGCGGAAGATCCCAGTCTGGAGTTCCTTTGCGGTCCGGTCGCTCGGATGCCTCAACGGACCCGGATCCGAGGCTGGTGAGCAAGAATCCCAGCAGCGCGGCGATCAACGCCACCGCATAACGGGAGTCGTAGTCAGGGTGCTGGACCCGGCTTTTATGATCTTCATCCATCAAGGCTTAGCGGGTGGTGGATTCTCGGAGCGCGCATTGAGCTTTAGGAGCAGCTCATGCGCCTCACGAAATCGGGGGGCCTCCTCCAGCGCCTGAAGTAGGTGGCGTTTTGCTGCCACACTCCCCTGATCGTGGAAAAGCTTGGCCAGTCGGAAATGCGTGCCTGCGGGATCGGGAGGATCCAACCGCAGCAAAGTCTGATAAGCCTGGACGGCGATCGCCGGCTGGAGAGTTGCCTCGGCGGCGCGGCCCCAGTAGGCATAGGCTTGGTGGGAAAGGGGGTTAACTGCCAGGTAGCGACGGACATTGTCAAACACGACCGACCAGTTACGGTCCTTCTCCGCCAGCTCCATCAGTCGCAAATAGGCATCCGCAGCGTGGGCATCGATCTTGGACCAGGCCGTCAGAACCTCCTTTTCCTCAGCTGTTTCTTTGAGCGCTCGGTGCGCTTGGGCCAGGAGCTGATAGGCATTGCCGGGCTCGGTCTGGATGGGGAACAGCTCTATGAGCTTGCGTAGCGGTTCCTGAGCCTTCTTCCACTGCTTGTTCTTGAGATCGGCACGGGCTGAATGCAGCAGGGCGTAGTAGTTCTTCGGATTCTTACGGAGCCATTCGGCGGGCTCTCCGTCCTTGGAAACCAGGTCTTCAGCCTCGGGCTTTTCCCATTCCAGGCCCGGCGCGAGCTCGGTCGCCAATTTTCGGGCAAACGTCGCGAAATTGGTCTCCAGTTTGTCCAGTGCCGTCGTGTGCCTGGCAATGGCATCGTTGATGGGCACTCCCAATTTCAGATCGCGGAGGATCTTGAGCAAGCTCTCGAACCCGAAGTTTTCAACGAGGTAGCGAACCACCAGTGAGGACTGGTAGTAGGCGAACATCAGGTGTTCGCCGGAGGGTGGAGCCAGAAATGCCCCACTCAGCTCTCCGATTTTCACAAGGTCGTCCCCCAGGATCATCTCTCGGTAGCGCGGGGTCATGGCTTGGCCCCAGGCAGGGTTGCTCTGCTGCTCCTCGTACACCGAAATCCCCTCGCTCAGCCAGCGTGGCATCTTGTTCTTGGTCATCTGGAGAGTGACCACATGGGCGAACTCGTGCCAGAGCACGGATTCCCAACTCGCCGCACGACCGGCTTGGGTGGCGGGACTGTTGGCCGTGATCACTCGTCCGAAGCACACACCCAAGTAACCGGCTCCTCCGGGCATGCCAAAGGTGCGAACGGCGAAATCCTTCTGATCAGGAAAAATTTCCACGAAGGTGGGCGTTTGGAGTTCGATGCCATACTTTTGGCTCAGGTTTGTGTGGGCGCGAGTCAGCAAGGCCATGACCCGATCGCCGTAGATCGGGGCCTCTGAGGCTCCCATCCGCACGGTAAAGAACTGGTTGGTGAGCGTGGCGAACTGGTTCATGGTGTCCTTGAGGTTCGCTAAATTGTAAGCGACGACATCGTAGCCATCCTCTTGGTGAACTTGCTCGGCAAGCGTCCAGCCTTCCTGATCCTCCCCTAGCCTGAGAAGGTCCTGGGCCAGCTGACTTTTGGCCGAGGTAAACTCCGGATCGAAGGCCAGAGCCCGCCGTTGATAGGCGGCACCCTCGGTGAAGCGATACTTCTGGGAGAGTTTTCGGCCGATGAGATAGTCAACGGCGGGATTGTTAGTATAGTGAGCTAGAGCCTTTTTCCGATGATCCGCCTCTTGAGCCAGCTCGTTCTTGAGATGTGCCATGACGGCGCGGTAGGCCCAAGCCAAGGGATGATGCGGGTTGACCTCCAGAGCTCGGCTTATCTTTGACTCAGCCTCCTCGTACTCCTCGGCATCGATCATATGGTCGGCGATCAACAGATAGCTGGGAACATGATTCTCGTTGATCTCCAAGGCGGAACTGAGGGACTCCAGCATCGCTTTGCGATCGCTGCCCGCCAGCGCCTGGGCGCGGGCGTAGTGGAAGTCCGGGTCTTTAGGAAACTTCTTTAAGGCCTCGGTGGCGAGTTTGGCGGCCAGATCGAAGTCGCTCTTGTCGAGAGCCACCTGAACGGAAGCGGCATGAGCATCGCGGAGATTGGGATCCGCTTTCTTGGCACGGTCGAAGGTGTTTTCGAGGACTTTCTTGGGATCGACTCCCATGAGGAGGGCGGCCTTTCCCAGGGCGACCAAGCTTTGGGCATCGCGGTAAGCCCACTGCCGGCGGTTTGCCAAGCCAGCCATCTCTTCCAGATACTCGCGTGCTTTTGTACCGTCCCCGTTGTAGAGACTCACTTCGCGGGCGAGTAGTTTGGTCCTTAAACTAAAGGGGAACTGCTCCAGGGCTCGGGTGATGATCGCTTGGGCATTGGAGTACTGGCCGAGGGTGAGCAGCGATTCGGTCAGGAGCAGTGGCCAATCTTCCTCACCGGTGTCGGTCTTGAGAGCCTCTTGGCACAGGCTGATTGCCTTCTGGTAATCCCCTCGCTGAAAAACGTCCCGGCTTTGGGTAAGGTCGGCAGCGGATGCGGAGACTGTCACCGCCAGCCATGCCCATCCCAACGCGATCGCCTTGCTCGTAATCCGACGACTTCTGGCCATGGGTGCGAGAATGCTCGGCACCGGACGGGAAAACAATGGGAATTTGCTTGATGCTAACGAGCGGGCTTCGAGCCCCGAGTCGCGGCCTCGATGGTTTCCCAGAATTTCGGATTCTCCTGGAGCATCGAGTCCTCCGGCACAGGCAAGCTGGAGCGATAGAGGAAGTCCTTCAGGGTGTTGCGGTTCATGATCCGGTGGACCACGATGCCAAGGTCATGACGCTCAAAATAGACCCGGTAATCTCCGATCCGGAAGCGGTAGAGGAGTTTGCCGTCCCTTTCGAGCCTGCCGAAACGCTCGTGGTTCTCCAAATCGCTGGTCATCGCCGCCTGAGGGAGCCCTCGGAACTGTCCAAGAATCTCCAACTGCAGCTCTCGCGGCATTTTTGCCAGCTCTGCCGCACTCGTGGGGTTGAAGATGATCTGAAATGGCAGCATGACTAAGATTGGTAGCCCGTACGGGAATCGCACCCGTCTCTCAGCCTTGAGAGGGCTGCGTCCTAACTGATAGACGAACGGGCCACAGCCAAGTTCTTTGTTTAACCGAAAACCTGAGTCGTAGTCAACCCTTGATGCTCTAGATCATTGCAGGGGCATCGTCGTCCTGCATATGTAGGTATTCGAGAACCTTGGAGATGGACTCGGCGACGCTGAGTTTGTCGGTGCAGAGCTCGATTTCGGGCTTCAACGGGGCCTCGTACGGAGCTGAGATGCCGGTGAACTCCTTGATCTCGTTAGCACGAGCTTTGGCGTAAAGGCCCTTAGGATCGCGCTGTTCGCAGATCTCCAACGGCGCATTCACGTGAATCTCTACGAACTCGCCCGGCTTCATGATGTTCCGAACGATATCGCGGTCGCTGCGATAGGGGGAGATGAAGGCGGTAATGCAGATGATGCCGGCATCGGCCATCAGCTTGGCGACTTCACCTACTCGACGAATATTTTCCGTTCGGTCCTCGGGCGAGAATCCCAGATCCTTGCAAAGGCCATGGCGTACGTTGTCGCCATCGAGGATGTAGGCATGTTTGCCCTGGATGAACAGCTCCCGCTCCAATTCGGTGGCGAGGGTGGATTTACCGGAACCGGAGAGGCCGGTCAGCCACACCACGCGACCTCGATGTCCATTGCGCGCGACGCGCTGCTCGGTGGTGATTTTGCCGTGACTCCAGAAGATGTTGTGGCTCTTGTGCAGGGAATCCGAGGTGCGACGGGGATAGTTGTCGTTGACGACAATACCACCTCCCGAGACTTCCAGACCGTCCACGATCACAAAGCGGCCGGTGACCACGATCTCATCGTGAGCGTCGAAGGCGATTGGACGCTTCGTGCGAAGGGTGAGTTCCCCGACCTCGTGGCGACCGATGTAGCGATCGTGCTTTGGACGGTCGAGTGTTCCTAGGGTAGAGGCATCGATGATGGTTTCGATGGACTCGATCGTGCACTCCGCTTCCTGGGTTGCCAGTTTTAGCTTGTAGGTCTTTCCGGGACGGAAGGGCTGCTTCCCAAGCCAAAAAAGCCGCGCCTTGAAGCGCGTCAGTTCGTAGGGAGGATCAGTCTCCAGGGCTGCGACAGCACCGCGTTCCACAAAGACTTGCTCCGTTAGGGTAACGCCGATGGATTCGCCGGCACTGGCAGAGTCGCTTTGGGGGGAGTTCCAGCGTTCGATCGTTTTGACCGTGCTGGTTTTATTGCTGGGCGCGAAAACCAGCTTGTCACCCACTTTGATCCGGCCGGCCTCGATGCGCCCGGCCAGGATCCGGCGATCATCAAAGCGATAGACGTCCTGAATCGGAAAGCGGAGGGGTTGGTGGTCGGGGAGGTCGGTGACGTTGAACTGATCGAGAGCTTCCAGAACGGTGGGGCCCTGCCACCAGCTCATGTTCGTGCTGCGAGTAGCGATGTTGTCCCCCATTTTCGCTGCGATCGGGATGAAGACCTTGGGGGTGACTCCGATGCTCTTAAGCCAGACTCGGTATTCTTCTTCGATGGAGCGGAACTTTTCTTCCGAATAGTTCTCCAGGTCCATCTTGTTCACGAGCACCGCGATCTGGCGGATGCCGAGCAAATTGAGCAAGTATCCGTGCCGCCGCGAGTTTTCCTGGACTCCTTCATGGGCATCAATCAAGAGCAGGGCCGCCTCGGCGTTCGCTGCGCCCGTGATCATGTTCTTGAGGAACTCCTTGTGGCCCGGAGCGTCGATGATGACGTATTGCCGTCTCTGGGTCTGAAACCAGATCTGTGCCGTGTCGATGGTGATGTTCTGATCTCGCTCAGACTGGAGAGCGTCCATCAGGTTCGCCCATTCAAACGGGACGCCTCGGCGTTCGGCAATCTTCTGGAGCTGTTCCAGTTTGCCTTCGGGGAGTGATCCAGTGTCGTTAAAGAGTCGTCCTACGAAAGTTGATTTCCCATGATCGACGTGTCCGACGATCACGATCTTCAGCTGCTCTGAGGGGATGGATGAGGTCTGCATGGATGGGAAGTTCAGGGTTACATGTAGCCGTCGCGGCGCAACTTCTCGAAAGCGTCCTCGCTTTCCTTGTCTTGAGCCCGACCCGAACGCTCGGGGACCTTGGTGCCGCGGAGTTCGGTGATGATCTCGCTGATCGTCTTGGCGTTGGACTTGATCGGGAAGGTGCAGGGGTAGCATCCCAGGCTGCGGTAGCGCTCGCCCTTCTCGTTCGCGAAGTAGAGGGGGCTGATGGGCATGTTTTCCCGCTGGATGTATTCCCAAATGTTCAGCTCGGTCCAGTGGAGGAGCGGGTGAATCCGAATGTGGGTGTCTTTGTCGAAGTCAGTCTTGAATTGGTCCCACAGCTCGGGCGGCTGGTCCTCCACATTCCACTCCATGTTCTTGTCGCGCGGACTAAAGTAGCGCTCTTTGGCGCGGGTTGGCTCCTCGTCGCGGCGGACTCCGACGATCACTCCCGTGAAGTGGTGTTTCTCGAGGACTTGCTTCAGTCCGTCCTTCTTGAGCGTGCCGCAGCATTCGACACGGGTAGCCTTGCCGTTCGGATAGGTCACACCGGTTTTCAGGACCTCCTCATTCTTGCCCACGATCAGCTGCAGTCCCCATTCCTTCGCCAAGCGATCGCGATACTCGATCATCGAGGGGATCTTATAGGTGGTGTCCACATGAACCAGAGGGAACGGGACGTGCCCTAAGAAGGCTTTGCGCGCCAGCCAAAGCAACACTGTCGAGTCTTTGCCAATGCTCCAAAGCATGGCCAGGTTCTCGAACTTGTTGAAGGCCTCCCGCATAATATAAATACTCTGATTTTCCAGTTTAGACAGGTAGTCCATGACGTTTCGCGATTAAGAGATTTCAGATCTGAAAATCGACCTTTTTGGGCAGGAAGGTGTGGATACCGCACTCGACCTTGTTGAAGCCGGTCCAGCGGCCGGCTCGCTCATTTTCGCCGCCCGCCGACTTTTCTGTGCAGGGTTGGCATCCGATGGAGCGATAGCCTTGGTCGTGGAGCGGGTTGTAGGGTATCCCGTGTTCATGCAGGTATTTCCAGACTGCATCCCGGCTCCAATTGGCCATGGGATTGAGTTTGACGATGTCTCGTCCCTCGGACTCATCGAACACATAGACCTCGACGATCCCGATCTCGGATCGGGTGGCAGATTGCTGGCGGCGGAGTCCGGTAATCCAGCAGTGTAGATCCGAGAGCTTAGCTTGCAGGGGCATGACCTTGCGCATGGTGCAGCACAAGTCTGGGTTCCGTTTCCAGAGTTCAGGCCCTTGAGCTTCCTCCTGCTGTTTGAGGGTGAGGTCGGGTTGGAGACCTTCAATGGGCGCTCCAAAGAAGTCCTCTAGCCGGCGCTTGAGAGCGTAGGTTTCGGGGAAGAGCAGATTGGTATCTACTGTGAAAACGGGGAACGGGAGCCCATGGGCCTTGGCCAGGTGCATCATCACGAGCCCAGCCCCCTGAAAACTCGTGCCGATAGCGGCGCGCGCGCCGAACTTTTCCCAAGCCCAAGCCAGGATTTCCTGAGTTGGAGCTACGTCGAACCGTTCGTTGAGGCGTTTGACTTCGGATGCAGTGAGCATGGCGGAGACTCTGCGGAGCCTAAGGTTTCGTGTGGGGGAGGCTTGCCCTTCAAGCTTGGGCCGTCTCGTTCCAAAGCACGCGAGCACACCAATCGCCGAAAGCCTCGGCCGGTTGTCGCTCCTTGGCGTAGCGACCCAGAACTGTCCTAAGTTCCGGGATCACATCGGCATCTTTGACATTGTCGCGGTAGGATCGGTTGAGCCGGGTGCTTGATTCGTTTCCGCCGAGCAGGATGTTATATTTGCCCGGAGCCCTGCCCACGAATCCGATTTCGGCCATATAAGGGCGAGCGCAGCCGTTGGGGCAGCCGGTCATGCGGATCACCAGTTCCTGTTGGCTCAGCCCGAGTTCGGCAAGCAAACTTTCTACACGGCTCAACAAACCCGGGAGATAACGCTCTGATTCAGCCAGCGCCAATCCGCATGTCGGCAGAGCAGGGCAGGCCATGGAGGCCCGCCGGATAGCGGTTGCTTGGTTGTCCACAGGGATGCCGTGCTGCGCTAGCAACTTGGTGATCGCCTCGCGGTCGGTGGCTTTCAGGTTCGATAGGACGATGTTTTGGGATGGCGTGAGCCGAATTTCGGGCTTATAGGCGTCGACGATTTTGCGCAATGCAGTCTTGAGCTGGTAGGTCCCCTCGTCCTTGATGCGGCCGGTTTCCACGTAAAGTCCGAGGAAGAGCCCGCCGTCCTGCTGAGGATGCCAGCCGAAGAGATCCCCCTGCTTCTCGAATCTGAAGGGCTTGGCCGGCTGAAGCTGGATGCCGGTGCGCTGCTGGAGTTCGTTGCGGAACCACTCGACGCCCTTATCTTCGAGCACGTATTTCAGACGGGCATGTTTGCGGTTGGTTCGGTCGCCGAAATCCCGGTGGACGGTGAGCACGCCTTTGGAAATCGGGACCAGTTGCTCGGGCGTTATGAATCCGATCACATCGGCTACCCGCGGGAACGTTTCAGCGTTACCGTGGCTCATCCCCAGGCCGCCTCCAGCGGTTAGGTTGTAGCCGAGCAGCTTCCCGTGCTCTTCGATCGCAATGAACCCCATGCAATTCGTCAACACGTCGGTGTCGTTCAACGGTGGGATGGCGAAGGCGACCTTAAATTTGCGCGGCAGATAGGTCTTGCCGTAGAGAGGATCGCTGAACTCCTTGTTCTCCGGATCCTCTAGGTTTAGCTGCACACCTTCCACCCAGATCGAGTGATACGCCTTGGTTTTAGGTAGGAGCGCCTGAGAAACGAGGCGGGCATCTTCCAATACTTGTGCACCCAGTGCATTGGTGGCCGGGGTGGGGGGAGACATGACATTACGATTGACGTCCCCACAAGCGGCCAGCGTGTCCAGCAAGCTCTCGTTGATGCCCTTCATCACTTTTCCGAGCCCCTGCTTGACGACGCCATGGAACTGGAAGCTCTGTCGCGAGGTGATCCGCAAGGTCGAGTTGCCATACTGGTTGGCCAAATCGTCAAACACTCCATATTGGTTCGCGTTCAACACACCACCCGGAATGCGCCCCCGGATCATGAACATGAAGAACTTCCCGGTCTTGCGCTTGTCCCGGTCGTCCTGTTGGTAGATGCCGTGGAACTTAAGGAACTGAGTGTCGTCCTCCGAAAAGCGATCCAGAGATGCATCCGCCAAAGTACTGCCAATGTTGCCAGCAAGCGTAGGGATGGCCTGCTTGATTATCTCGTTGTGCGAGAGTTTGGCTTCGGAAGACGCGCTCATATCATTAGTAATTTGATTAACTTACCGATGAACCATCGGGCCTCCTGCTGATATTGTCAACAGCGGAATGGGTTCCGGGATGGGGTCGCTTGCGGAAGGCCGCTACAAAAGCTCCATCAACCGCGTGTTCGAAGGGTTTTAGCTGTTGTTCCTGCACACACCTAAAGTCCTGGTGCTGAGAGACAAACCACTTGCTGACGGCTTGGTTCTCCTCTGGCTCAAGGCTGCAGGTGCTGTAGACCAGCAATCCCCCTGGCTTGAGTTGGACCGCCGCATCGGCGAGCAATTCTTGCTGGGTGGATTGAAGTCGGTAGATCTCCTCAGCTTTGACGCGCCAGCGGAGGTCGACACGACGCCGCGTAACTCCGGTGTTGGAGCATGGCGCATCGACCAGAATGCGATCGAAACTGAGGCTAAGTTCCGGATGAGTTACCCCTGTGCTGGAGGATGCTCGGACGATGCTTACGCCCAGCCTTGAACAGTTATCTCGCAATCGCAGAAGTCGAGCTCGGTGCGTGTCCTGCGCGATGATTTGCCCGCGGTTCTGCATCTGCTGAGCAATCAAACTTGTCTTGCCTCCGGGGGCGGCGCAGAGGTCGAGCACGGTTTCTCCAGGCTGCGGGTCCATGGTTTCGACGGCCAGCAACGTACTGGGGTCCTGAATGTAAAAACCCCCCTCTAGAAACGACTTCAGGTGGGCGATGGGAGGGTGTTCAATCAGCTCGTAAATTACAAATCTGGTGGCCCAAGGGAAGCTGCGTCGCTCAAAAACCACTTTCTCATCACGCCACGCTTCTTCGAGGGCGGCTTGGGTGATCTTCAGGGTGTTCAATCGGGCGTAGATACGGGGCGGCAAATTATTCCATTGAATCAGTTTGAGCATGTTCTCCCGACCCCAATGTTCCTCCCATCTTCGGCACAACCACCCTGGATGGGAGAAGGCGATATCCGGATTTGTGCTTTCGAGTTCCTTGAGAGCGAGTCTGGTCTCAGGCAGTGATCCTGCGACACCGCGCATTACAGCGTTGATGAAGCCGGCGATGGGTCCCAAGTTGAGCGCCTTCGCGAGCTCCACGGTTTCGTTCACTGCGGCATGTGGAGGCACTCGCTCGAGCCATAGAAGCTGGTACAAGCCCAGCCGAAGAATCGTGCGGATGATGGGTTGCTGGGGTCTGCCATCGGTACGCCGGTCGATCATCCAATCCAGAGCTCGCTGAAGCCGAACCACTCCGCACACGAGTTCATGAGTCAGGCCACGGTCGCTCCCTGCGAGCGGGCTGTTTCTCAGTTCGGCCGAGAGTACATCTTCGACATACTCATCACTTTCAGCATGGCGCTGAAGTACCCTGAAGGCAATTTGTCTTGGTTTTTCCACGCGCAAGCTTTAATAAAGGGAAATACGTCAGGACTCACGAATTTTCAGCACCGTAATCTATGAGAGAAGAGTTTGAAAAGCTGGCCGCAGCCGGGAAGCTCGAAGTAAAGCACATCGAGGCCTTGGTTGCTCTTACCACCAGTGGGTATTGCCATCACCGCAGTTGGGGGTTTGGCCGCATCAAAGCCATTGATACGGTCTTTTCGAGATTTACCATCGATTTCCAGACCAAGTCTGGACACTACATGGATCTCGGATTTGCGGCCGAATCTCTTCGCCCCATTCCTCGGGACCATATCCTGGCGCGCAAGGCGGCTGATCTTGAGGGGTTGCGGCAAATGGCAGCCCTGCATCATCTAGACTTGATTAAGTTGGTAATCCAGAGCTTCAGTGGCCGGGCTACTCTCGAGCAGATCCAACAGGTGTTGGTGCCTGACGTTATTGCCGACGATTGGCGCAAATGGTGGGAGGTTGCGAAGAAAGAAATGAAGAAGGATGGGCATTTCCAGATCCCTGCCAAGAAGTCTGACGCCATCATCTATCAAGTGCAGGAAACGGCGCTATCCGAACGACTGCTTTCCGAATTCCGATCGGCCAAAGGTTTGAAAGCCAAGACTACGTCTTGCAACGAGGCTCTCAAGAGCTTCTCAGACTTGACGGATCGGGCCACGGTTGCGAATGAGATGATCGCTGCCCTCAACGGCGAAATTGCGACCTATCTTCGGACCCAACCCTCCGTGGCACTCGAAGGCATCTTCGTTCGGGACGATCTGTGTGCCGCTGCTGGGTTGACCCCGTCTGCTGACGAAATCAAGACCACGGCAGTTTGGAGTCAGGACATCAAGTTTGCTCAAATTTTTGAGCAGATCTCCATTGGGAAGCACAAGAGGGCGTTGCAGTCGTTCCGTGATTCGGCTCCCACTCTTTGGCACGAGGCGTTGCTCGGATCCTTGAACAGCCTCTCCGCAAAGGCGACCGGTGAATGTGCGACGATGCTGATCTCCGAAGGAAAGATGCCTCAACTCAAGGACGCATTGGCGATGCTGATCAGTCGCCACAGCGCCAGTAGTGAATTGCTTCTCTGGTTGGCCAAGGAGCGCTCAGACTCCTTCGCGGACATCCTCGGTCCGGAAGTGTTTCGGGCCATGCTCACCGCGATCGAGCGCGACCAGTTTAATGAGAAAAAGTCCAACCGCTTGCGGGATTACATCATGGATGATCAGCAGTTGCTGGTCGACTTGATCGGTTCAGCCGATTTGGAGGTGATCAAGGACTTGACGCGGGCTCTTCAACTCTCGCCCTGCTTCGACGACATGGACAAGCGCTCCTTGCTCGCGCGGATCGTCAAGAGCTACCCGGCGGTCCAAAGTCTCATCTCTGGCGAGCAATCCAAGCAGGACAACGGGCTCGTGGTATCCTGGGAGAGCCTCGAACGACGCAAACTCGAATACAACGAACTCGTTCAGAAGACCATCCCCGCCAACTCGAAGGAAATCGCCATTGCTCGAAGTTATGGGGACTTGCGCGAGAACCATGAGTATAAGGCGGCGAAGGAGATGCAGAAGATTCTCATGCGACGCAAGGCCGAACTAGAGGCTCAACTCATTCGAGCTCGGGGCACGGATTTTGCCAACGCAAAATCCGACATCGTCAGCATAGGAACTCATGTCGACGTTTCGAACCTGATTTCCAACCAGCGGGAGCGCTATACGATTCTTGGAGCTTGGGACTCAGCTCCCGAGAAGAACATTATTAGCTACCTTACCCCTGTCGCCCAAGCTTTGCTCAACAAGAAACCGGGTGAGTCGGTAGAGTTTGAGCTCGAGGGACAAAAACGGGCCCTCAAAGTGGAGTCTATTGAGTTGTTCTTTAAGGCGTAATATTCTATTAGAGAATAGGTTAAGTGTAGATTTAGGGACGGCCCTTCGGGGCCGTTCTTTTTTTTGAGGGTGGCCTATTGCGCCACGTCTGCCTGCGGCCCGAATCCCAGTTGGCATCGGTCAGCTAGGGGGCAATATATGCCGCTCTAGGCTCGTTTCGAAGATCGGCCCGTAGTTTGCTCCCAAGGCAGTGTGTATTTGGAATACTATGGTCTAACTGAACCGCCGTTCACGATTACACCTAATCCGCGGTTTTTATTCTATAGCGCGCGCCATCGGGAAGCGTTCAACCACATGCTCTACGGCATTCGGGAACGCAAAGGGTTCGTTCAGCTGACTGGGGAGGTGGGAGCTGGCAAGACCACTCTCTGCCGAGCATTGTTGGAAGAGCTCGGCAAAAATTTCTCCACTGCGCTGATATTGAACCCGGTGCTAAACAACGACGAGCTTCTGCGGGCGGTTGCGACGGAATTCGGGCTTGAAGTCAAGGGTGCCACCCGCTTGGAAGTTCTGGCGGAGATCAATCGCTTTTTGCTTTCTGAGGCGCAGAAGGAGCGGGAGGTGCTGCTGATCATTGATGAGGCGCAGAACCTGAGCAACGAGTCATTGGAGCAGATCCGCCTGCTCTCAAATCTGGAGACCAATGATCGCAAGTTGCTTCAGATTGTCCTAATGGGCCAACCTGAATTGCGCGACCGTCTGGAAGATCACTCGCTCCGTCAACTCCGTCAGCGGATCACGATTCGCTACCATCTCACTCCCCTCAGTCGTCAAGAGATTCGGCAGTATGTGCAACATCGACTGACGGTATCCGGAGCCAAGGGCACTCCTACTTTCACCGGCCCCGCAATTTGGCGGCTTTACCATTACTCCAAGGGGATTCCGCGATTGGTCAACGCGCTCTGCGACAAGTGTTTGTTGGCTGGATTCGTCAAGCATACCGATCAGATTGATTTTGGCACCGTGGGTAGAGCAATCAGTGAGTTGGAGGGAAAAATTAGCATATGAGTCTTATCAACGACGCCCTCAAGAGGGCGAATGAACAGAAGGCGAAGCACGTCAGTGCAGGAGAGCTTGGCTCTACGATGCAGACGGTGGAGGCCTCGTCCGATGAAACCAGGCTGTGGCCCATCGCACTCTTTGCGGTGCTCCTCGTCGGGGCGCTTTGGCTTGGGTGGAGTGGGATCCACTCTGGTTCGTCTCCAGAGCCCGAGAACCCAGGTCCAACCGAAGTCAATGCCCGGGTAACCGAACCCGCGCTGGCTCCACCCCCTACAGCTTCTCCTGACTCTACCGGCCTCCGGTCTGCGGTCGGGACGGTGGAACCCCTGGCTCCGGATCCCGCAAAAGTCACCGCCTTCACCCCACCGCGTGCCCTTCCTACCTCGGAGGCTCCGCCAGTTCTCCCGCTTGCTCCTCTGCCTGCCCCTCAGGCTCGTGCGGCCCTAGCGCCGAAGACGGACTCGCCTGCGTCAGTGGCCCCGGCGACTCCTCCTGCTCCAGCCGTCGCAGGCTCCACTCCCTCTTCGCCTCCCAACACATTCCCTAAGCTGAGCCTCCAGGGAATCTACTATCGGCCTTCCCGACCCTCCGCCGTGATCAATTCGAAGACGGTTTTTGTGGGGGACAGAGTTCAACAGGCCAAGATCTTAGCCATTGATCGTTATGAGGTTACGGTTCAATGGAACAACGAAGTGCGGGTTCTCGCATTCCAATAATGACCGTGGGTCACCACAATATCCATGTCCCGATGAATCGAACCTTGGTTCAAAAGGCAAGCCCCAAGAAGAGGGGTCGAAAGTCCACCTCCAGAAACGAGTTGTCACCTATGCGCCTCATGTTACATTCCGGACGCTATCACAAGACGAAACCAAGTATGAGCAACCATTTTGCTGGTACCGCCGGTGTGAGTGACGTCGTTAGGAACTCATCACTCTACCGGGAGTTTCAGGCCGAGCGGGAGGAGATCCTCCGCCATAAGTGGCTTGAATCTGAGAAGTTGGGCTACGATATCGGCTTCGAAAGAGCGCTGACCGACTGGATTATCAAGCATCGTGCGAAGTGGCGTCGGTCTCGCCACTCGACGAGTCCTTTTGCTGCCCAGAACTAAGCTCCGTCGCCTGCGGGGGGGCGGCAGTTTGGCGGTCAGACGGGGCTAAGTTTTCAGTATCAATTCTTTCCTAGGACACCGAATGGATTTCCATTCCGGTGCTTTTTCATTTTTACTGCCACCCGTGACGACGAGCGCCACCATACTCATGACCGGACAAGCGATGCAGCGAGCCTTGGCGCGTATTGCCCACGAGATCGCCGAACGAAATGAAGATGGTCGACAAGTCATCTTGGCAGGCGTCCCTCGAGGCGGGGCGTTGCTCGCTACTCGCTTGGCGAAGCTATTGGAAGGCATTTGGCAACATCCCGTGGAATACGGAAGCTTGGATGTAAGCATGCATCGTGATGACCTTGATCAACAAGGGGTTATGGTCGTGCATGCCACTGACTTGCCCTCGGACATCAATGGCAAGACCGTGGTCATCGTGGATGATGTCCTCTTCAGTGGTCGCACGGCGCGCGCGGCTCTGGACGCACTTCACGATCTGGGACGGCCGCATCGAATTCAGTTGGCTGTTCTGATTGACCGAGGGCACCGGGAACTGCCGATCAAGCCTGATTTCGTTGGCAAAAACGTTCCTACCGCCCGGCAGGAGCGGGTGGACGTGTGTTTTCTTGAAGAACACGGTCAGGACTCCGTTCATTTGCATCGTTTATCTCCCCCATGAGCTGGACTCGAAAACATCTTCTGGATATCCAATCGCTTTCGTCGGCAGAGATCAACGCGGTCCTGGATACCGCTCGCGCCTTCAAAGCTGTGGGTGAGCGTGCCATTAAGAAAGTGCCTGCACTCCGGGGTAAGACGGTGGTGAATTTGTTTATCGAGCCCTCCACCCGCACTCGAATCAGTTTCGAGCTCGCGGCTCTGCGCCTTACCGCCGACATCATTAATTTCACTGCGGAGGCTTCCTCGCTCAAGAAGGGCGAGAGCCTAAAGGACACCGCGAAGAACCTCGAGGCGCTCAATGCGGACATCATCATTATTCGACATAGCGCTACCGGTGCCCCGCACTTCTTGAGCCGCTTCTTGAAAGGCAGTGTGATCAACGCTGGAGATGGAGCCCATGAACATCCTACTCAGGCGCTGCTCGATGTGTTCACGATACGTGAGCATAAAGGAAAGATTGAAGGCCTGAACGTCACCATTCTTGGGGACATCTTGTACAGCCGCGTAGCTCGATCCAACATCTGGGCGCTCCTGAAATTAGGCGCCAAGGTCACTCTTTGTGGCCCGAGTACCTTGGTTCCCAAAGTTTTCGAGGAGATGGGCTGCCAGGTGACCTATGATGTCAATGCGGCTATTGAGAACGCCGATGTCATCAACCTGCTTCGAATTCAGCACGAGCGACAGCGCAAGACGATGTTTCCCAGCATCGGTGAGTATAGCACACTCTTTGGTCTCTCTCGTGCGCGCTTTGCTCGGACCAAACCGGATGTGCTGATTATGCATCCCGGGCCCATCAATCGCGGGGTGGAGATTAATAGCGAGGTGGCCGATTGTGGTCGGTCGGTGATTTTGGAACAGGTCACCAATGGCCTCGCCATACGCATGGCGGTGCTGTTTCTGGTCAATGGTGGAAAGGGGCCCTTGGAGGTGGCTCACTGACCATCCATGATAGGTTGAGCACCTATGAACCCGCGGTTCCCTTCAGAACCTGCTGAAAGTCCGCCGCTCCTGGTCGAGATAGCCTCGTTTTGGCGTCACTACAATTGGTGCTATCTGGGGGAAAGACTGACGCAACCCAGTTTTCGTCTCGATGGTGCTGCCACTCGCCTGGGTGCCTGGCATCGTGAGACGCGGATGATCTCGCTCTCAGAGGCGCACGTTCTTCGTGATCCCTGGATGGGGGTCATGGAGACTCTTCGCCACGAGATGGCGCATCAATACGTGGATGAGATTTTGGGCGGCGATGACCCGGCTCCTCATGGTCCTAAGTTTAAAGAGGCCTGTCAGCTGCTTCGGGTGAGTCCTCACGCATCAGGCAACGGCGGAGAGGTCACGCCGGTCGTCGGTGGCATCCTGGAGGGCGACAACCCGATTCGGGAAAAGATCTCGAAGCTCCTGTCACTTGCCACCAGCTCCAATGAGCATGAAGCTCAGCTGGCCATGGAGAAGGCTCGCTATCTTCTGCTGAAGTACAATCTATCGCTCCAGGATGTGGGTGAGGCTGGCTCTCGCTATGGTGTGCGTCAACTGGGACGACCTCGAAGTCGGGTGCAGCGCTACGAAAATGCCATCGCGAGTTTGCTGCGGGACTTCTTTTTCGTGGAGGTCATTTGGGATCGAGGTTACGATCCGCTTTCTCAGAAGCGGGGGACTTTTTTGAAAATCCACGGAACGAAACTCAATCTCGACATGGCGGAGTATGTTGCGGCTTTCCTGGAGAACCTGCTTCCTCAGCTGTGGCGAGCGCACCAAAGAGCGGTGGGGCTGCGTTCCAATGCCGGCCGACTACACTACTACTGGGGTGTGGTGGTGGGTTTCTCCGAGAAGCTTCGCGGGCAAACGGATCGGTTGGCTCGGGAGCAGGCACTAGTCTGGAAGCAAGACCCTCGATTGACAGAGTTTTACCGATATGTTCATCCGCGAACCATCGCCCGACAATCGGCCGCAGTCCGGGTTCATGGCACTTTCCAGGATGGGGTTCAAGATGGGCGACAGGTTCGACTGAATCGTCCCGTCGGAAATTCCAGTTCCGGCGTGGTCCGTGGGCTTCTGAGTTAGGAGCCGCCGCTTCGAAATCAGTCGTTTTCTTCCGGGGAATCCGGTCGGCGGCTTCTGTCCGCACAAACTCCTCGGCGTGTCGCTTTCACAAAGTCCAAGAGCTGCTGGGCGGCCGGGCTTTGGAATGCAATAGAGGCTTCGTCAACAGCCGCCCTGAGCTGGTTGCCCCTGCGGAAAAGTAGGTGGTACAGACGCTTGAGCTCCAGTCTCTGTTCGGGAGTGAAGCCGGCGCGCCTTAGCCCGATGATGTTCAGTCCGCAAATCCGGTTGTCGCCCCTCGCGATGGCGAACGGGGGTAGGTCTTTGCTGATCGCCGAGCCTCCCTGCATGAGTGACAGCGTACCGACCCTCACGAACTGGTGAACTAGACAATTTCCGGAAATGAACGCGCGATCCATGACGGTGACATGCCCGGCGATGAGTGCCCCGTTGGCGATGATGTTGTGGTCACCGAGAATCGTGTTGTGGCCGATATGGCTATTTGCCATCAGAAAGTTCGAGTGGCCGATGCGTGTCGCATCCGCCAGCTTGTTGGAGCGGTGAACGGTGGTGTGCTCGCGGAAGACGTTATTGTCTCCAATGGTGAGCCTGGTGGGTGCGCCGTCGTACTTCAAATCCTGCGGGGCATCCCCGATCACAGCCCCCGAATGAAAGAGGTTGTTGGCTCCGATGGTTGTATGGCCGGTGAGGTGTACGTGCGGTCCGATTCGGCACCCTGGCCCCACGGTGACATGAGCATCGATCACGACATAGGGACCCACCTGAACCGAAGGATCCAGCGTCGCACGCGCATCGATAGTAGCCGTCGGATGAATAAGGCTCATTTGGCTAGCAGAATTGAACACAGGAATATCAGGGGGGATCAAAACAATTCGCATTTGACCTGGAGTTAGGCTGGGTGAAAGTGGAGCTGTGCAATTTGATCCTGTGCTCCGCGTGGAGCGATTGTCCAAAACCTATGCCTCCAGCCATGGGACGCTCACTGTGCTCAGCGAGGTGAGTTTTTCGCTCTGCGCCGGTGACTCCTGTGCCATTGTCGGCCCTTCAGGCAGCGGCAAGACCACCTTGCTGGGATTGGCCGCCGGCCTCGATCGCCCAAGCACCGGTGACGTATGGTTGGGCGGGACTCTCCTGAGCTCTCTGGACGAGGATGGGCGTGCCCGCATCCGAAACGAAAGTGTTGGGTTTATTTTTCAGAGCTTTCAGCTGCTTCCGACTCTCACCGCCTGGGAAAATGTGATGATCCCGTTGGAGCTTCGGGGCACTGCTGATGCCGCGGGTCCGGCTCGCGCGCTGCTGGAGAGGGTGGGGCTGGGAGCTCGGTTGGATCACTATCCTTCCCAACTCTCTGGAGGGGAGCAACAGCGCGTGGCCATCGCCCGGGCCTTTGTGAATCGCCCGAAGGTCCTGTTTGCTGATGAACCGACCGGCAACCTGGATCATGCCACCGCTCAGCAGATCGTGGAAATGCTTTTCGAGCTCAACGCAGGCGAGAAAACCGCGCTCGTTTTGGTGACTCATGATCGGGAGCTTGCCGCCCGTGCGGGACAGATGATCCGGTTGCGTGGAGGAAAGGTGGTAGGCTCCGAATGATCGCCATGATTCGTGCCTTGCTGCGGCCCTGGACGTGGACGATGGCCTGGCGCGAAAGCCGGCAGCGCCGCCGCAGGCTGGCTCTTTTCGGCAGCTCCATCGTTTTGGGCATAGCGGCGCTCACAGCGATTGGCTCGCTGCGAGATCAGATTAACCAATCGATTGAAGTTCAGGCTAAATCCTTGCTCGGAGCGGACTTGGTCCTCGCTGGGCGCAGTCGGTTCGGGGTGGAGGAGGAGGCGTTGTTTAGGTCGATCGGTGGGGAGCAGGCCCGGGAGGTCGATTTCTCCTCCATGGTTATTTTTCCAGCCTCCCGTGGTACCCGATTGGTTCAGGTGCGCGTCATCGAGGGTGATTTTCCTTTTTACGGAGAGCTGGAATCCTTGCCCCCGGGTAGCCTGGATCGTTGGCGTGAGACGGGAGGGGCTCTAGTCGAGGAGAGTCTGCTGGCTCAATTCCAGGCGCAGGTTGGTGATGATCTGAGAGTGGGGGATCTTTCACTCAAAGTGGTGGGGCGCTTACAGCGCGTCCCTGGGGACTCCATGGCCTTCACCACCCTGGCTCCTCGGGTCTATCTACGGAAGAGCGATCTGGCCCGGGGAAACTTGCTTAGGGAAGGTAGCTTGGCTCGATATAAGGTCTATTTTCGACTGGCACCTGGAGAGTCTGCGGAGGCGTGGGCTAAGCAGCTCAAACCGGAGCTCGATCGGCTGCGACTGGGTCATACCACCGTTGAGAAACGGCAGGAGGACCTCGGTGACTCCATGGAGAATCTGGCGAACTTTTTGAGCCTGATTGGGTTCGTTGCTCTCCTGTTAGGCGGTATCGGGGTGTCCAGTGCCATCCATACCCACATTCGTGAGAAACTTCCCGGTGTCGCGATGCTGCGCTGCCTCGGGGCTTCCCAGGCGCAAACATTCTCCATCTATCTGGCGCAGGCCATGGCTCTGGGCGTGCTGGCTTCTTTGGTGGGTGTGATCCTGGGTCTGGCAACCGAGCGAGTTTTGCCCTGGGTAATGGGAGATTTCCTCCAGTTGAAGATAGATTCCTCACTGAACCTGTGGCGCGGGCTTCAGGGACTGTTGCTGGGGACTGTTTTCTGTTTAATCTTCGCCCTCTTGCCTCTGCTGGCCGTGCGTCGCACCTCCCCGCTGGCGGCCTTACGCTTGGCCGCCGGCAGCGAAGGAGGAAGGCGCGTCCCCTGGGACGCAGTGGCGGTCTACCTTCTAATCCTATTCGCTGCCGGCACGTTTGCGGTTCAGCACACTCAAAAGTGGCGACATGGTATCGGGTTTGCCGTCGGTTTGCTGGCGGCGTTTGCTCTCCTGGCTTCACTAGCGCGCGGACTGATGCTTGCGGCGCGGGCGATAGCGCCGCGCTTTCTCCCCTTTGCGGGGAGGCAGGGGGTCGCGAATCTGCATCGCCCCAACAATCGCACCACCCTCCTCATGCTCTCCCTGGGCTTGGGCACGTTCGTGCTCCTGACTTTGTACCTCGCCCAAAACACGCTGCTGACGCAGCTGATTAAGGATCGGGGGTCGGATCGCCCAAACACAATCTTCTTTGACATTCAGCCTGATCAACAAGCAGGGGTCACAGAATTACTTCAAAGCCGGGGCATTCCCTTAATGGAACAGGCTCCCATTGTTACCATGCGCCTTTCCAAGCTGAAGGAGAGGACTGTGGATGAGTTGCTGGCCGATACGAATCGTGTGGTGGCGAAGTGGGCTCTGAGGAGGGAATACCGCTCGACGTGGAGGGCCGAGTTGGCCAATTCCGAGAGTCTGGTGGTGGGATCCTGGCATCCCCCCTTCGATCCCTCGCGGGAGTTCATCCCGGTATCGGTCGAGGAGGGGATTGCTCGAGAGCTGGGTGTCGGTCTCGGAGACGAATTGGTCTTTGATCTCCAGGGCGTGCCTTTGAGCACCCGGGTTGCTAGCCTCCGCAAGGTGGATTGGCGGCGCATGCAGCCCAACTTTTTTGTCGTCTTCCCGCCCGGGTCTTTGGAAGGGGCGCCGGCGTTTCATGTGTTTGTGACCCGCACCAAGTCCGCGGAAGAATCAGCCGAGATTCAAAGGAGTGTTGTGGAGCGGTTTCCCAATGTTTCGGCAATCGACCTGACCTTGGTGCTGAACACCCTGGACGCGATCCTCAGCAAGGTTTCGCTGGCGTTGCGTTTCATGGCGCTTTTTACGGTGGCAACGGGGCTGTTGGTCTTAGCTGGGGCGGTGCTGGTGAGTCGGCATCAGCGCATGAAGGAATCCGTACTGCTCCGGACCTTGGGCGCTTCGCGGGCCCAGCTGCAGCGGATTCTGGTGTGGGAATACGCCAGCCTCGGGTTCCTGGCCGGCTCCACGGGGACCGTTTTGGCGATCGCTGCATCCTGGGCGCTGGCCCACTTCGTTTTTCGAACCTCCTACCTGCTCTCGGTGCTGCCGATCTTGATTGCTCCGCTAAGTGTCGCTTTACTGACAGTAGTTACTGGACTGCTCAGCAGTCGAACCGCATCGGAGCTTCCGCCGCTCGAGCTGTTGCGGGAGGAGGCTTCCTAGCAAGTATTCCTAAAACATATTGCTGCGCACTGGCGGCTTTTGCAGAATGACGCTCCCGTGAGTCAGGCAGGATGCCACACTATTTTGACTCTGGTTTGGCTCGTATCAGCCAGCTCAGGGTTTGCAGCAGGCTCGTTGCCTCCTTTGGTTACCCAGGAGGTGGCCGCGCCTTTGTTGCTGGCCTATCCGAAGCATCCGGAGACCTCTCCGCAAATCTCCTCACCCCTGTCAGTGTCGACGGGAACCTCCTCGAACCTAATGGTTGGTGCGGGCAGTGTGGGTTCGGGATTCTCTCGGCTCGCTGTTCCGGCATCCCAGCTTGGAAGCATGAGCAACTCGCTGGTGCCATCCTCCTCGCCCCTGACCAACGGGCTGGTCGCGTTTCCTCCAGCGCCCCCGCCGGTTTCGACCGCCAGGCATCCCCTCCAGCCGCTCATCCAAGCGAACCCCATGCGCAATCCGCTGATCTCGCTGTTCGAGTGGGCGGGAAACCTGGGATTGGTGGCTCCTCGACGTGTGGCGGAGAATCCCCAGCCAACCTACGAGGTCGCGACGGCCATGGGGAGAGCGCTGATCCGTGTGGGATCGACCCGAGCGACCATTCGAGGTGTGGATGTCATGCTCGGGCATTTACCGCAGTTCGTGAATGGGCAGCCTTGCGTGCATCGCGTGGATTACCAGAAAACCCTTCACCCCCTCCTCTGGCCCATCCAGCCGGTCTGGTGGTCTACGAATCGGCTGATTGTCATCGATCCGGGGCATGGCGGCAAAGACGCCGGGAGTGAGAGTGTCGATCGCCGCTACTTTGAGGAGCGAGTCACCCTGGATTGGGCGCACCGTTTAGCCTTGGTGTTGCAGAAGCACGGGTATCGGGTCGCGCTGACACGAACCAACGATGCTGACATGTCTCTGGCGGAACGAGTGCTTTTCGCTGAGACCCTTAAGGCGGATCTGTTTGTCAGCCTCCATTTTAACTCGGCGTATCCGGTCAATCACAAACGCGGCTTGGAGACCTTTGTTCTGACTCCGCCCGGTCTGGCCTCCTCGGTTGTTCGGGATGGAGAAGACAATCTGCGGTTGGCTTTTCCAAACAACGGGTTCGATCTTGAAAACCTCAACCTGGCTTGGCGTGTGCACAAATCGGTGATCGCGCGATCCGGAGCGATAGACCGTGGGGTGCAGCGGGCTCGCTTCATGGGCGTTCTTCGAGGACAGTCTCGCCCCGCCATCCTGATCGAAGGAGGGTATTTGTCCAACCCGGAGGATGCCAAGCGAATCGGTGAGGCCGCCTATCGCCAGCGATTGGCTGAGGGTGTCGCTGCCGGGATCGCGGCGCTGGATCCGGTGCCGGTCTTGGAACCGACCATCGGGCAGAGTGGTGAGCCAGCTGTGGACCGTGGTGCTAACTAGGTGAAATCTTGCTTGCTACACCGCAGCAACTTTAGATCGCCCCTTTCCAAATGTCTCAAATGCTGAAGTCCTCCGGTGCGATCGCGCTGGCCACTTTGTTAAGCCGGATCCTGGGTCTGGTTCGTGTGATGGCTTATGCTCACCTGATGGGCACGGGCCTGGTGGCGAGTGCCTTCACCTATGCATTCAGCATTCCGAATCTATTCCGACGCTTGCTGGGCGAGGGGGTGTTGACTGCGGCTTTCATCCCCCACTTTAAGGAGAAACAGAAGCTGGAGGGAGAACAGGAAATGTGGCGTGTGGCGAACGCGGTGCTGTCGGCGCTGCTGGTGGTTGCGACTGGGGTGGTGCTGCTGATGATGGCCGTGGCGACGCTGTTGATGTGGTCAGGATGGTTTAAACTCAAGACGGTGTTGATGCTGGATTTGATGAGGTGCATGTGTCCCTACCTGCTCCTGGTCTGCGTGGCTGCCTTTTTCATGGGCATCCTGAACGCTCGAGGACACTTTTTCGTTCCTGCGTTCGGCTCGGTGATGCTGAACGTGGTCATGATTGGTTCGGTGTTTCTCATCGCTCCCATGATGGGGCAAACCAAGGAGCGCCAAGTCTTCGGAATTGCTCTGGGGGTGGTATTGGCGGGGGCTGCTCAGGCGATCTACCAACTGCCGCTGCTGCGACGTGAGGGTTTTCGATTTCGCTGGATTACCCCTTGGAAGGATAAATCGGTGCTTTTTGTGGGGCGGCAGATGGTGCCTGGTATCCTGGGAGTGGCCGCGTTTCAGATCAATGTGCTGGTGAGTCAGGGCCTTGGCTTTTGGTTCGCCGATCATATCGTTTCCTCTTTTGATTACGCCGTGCGCCTCATGGAACTGCCGCAAGGTCTATTTGGCGTTTCCCTGGCCACTTATCTTCTGCCGACGCTTTCAGGCTTGGCGACCGACAAGAAGTATCCGGAGTTTCGTTCAACGTTACAACAAGGGTTGGGCTATGTGCTCACCTCCAACATCATGGCCGCAGTCTTGTTAATGGTTCTGGCCGAGCCGATCATCCGCCTGCTTTTTGAGCGGGGAAGTTTTGATGTCGTTGCCACCACCAGGGTCACCAAAGCCTTGGTCTTTCTCGCTCCGGCGCTGATCGCCTATTCGACGGTGAATATTCTCGCCCGGGCATTCTACGCGCTGGGTGACACCTCAACCCCCGCGCGCATCAGCATCTGTTGTCTCTTTTTGAATTTGGTCTTAACCGCCCTGTTTCTGGGACCCCTGGAGCAGGCCGGCATGGGCTTGGCCAATTCGATGACCGCTGCGATGAATGCGGGTTTGTTGCTGTTTGCCTTACGCAAGAAGCTGGGCCGCCTGGATTTTCAGCGCTTGCAGGGAAGTGTCACCGCGCTGGCGGGAGTAGCCTTGGTCAGCGGGGCAGTGGCCTGGCTGATTTTTCAAGGGTGGGAGCGTCACTTCGGACACGCTCAATTCTGGGTAAAAACCGGCGCGGTGTTTGTTCCTACCGCGTGCGCGGCCATCGTCTACCTCGCGCTGATCCGCCTCTTCCACATCGGTTACGGCAGCGAGGCCATCGATCAGGCGATGGCCAAGCTGCGTGCACGCTGGAGTCGCTGACAGACCGCTTCACTTCGACTCGAGCTCGTAGTCCGACGGTTTCAGGCCCTTCTTGAACTTGCCAAATCCGAAGAAAGTGGGGTGATACTCGCCCACAACGTCCGCCTTGCTGCTGGCCTTGATCTTCTTTTCCATGCCCAAACACCAATAGGAGGCGTTCACCATCAGGCGTCGAAGGCCTTCGCTCTCAAAGTCCGAGGCTGCGCCGATGGTGCTGCAGAGGATCCGGTTGACTTTCCCGTCTTCATTCTTGCGTTCACGCACCCAAATCAGGGGCATCATCGGATTGTTTTTGGGGCCTTCGATGGCCGCATCCGTTGGCTTCATGCCGGCCAGGATTTGTCCATAGGCAAGTACTTGGGCGTCGGCCGGCAGGTGGGTGATGCCATAAACATCACTCGGTCCCCAGATGTCGGTAACTCCTTTAAGGATCGGGTGCTTTTTCAGCTGCTCGTTGATGATCCCGCGGGTGCTCTGGCTCCCATGGTTACCATGGTGACTGATCCAAGTGTCCCCCAGGACTTGCTGGCCAAACCCGCCCGGCCATTCCTTACTTCGCCAATCGAACTTGGCGTATGGGCTTTTCTTGTTTCTTTCGTAGGAGAAGGCGTGGGTCGAGGTGCGCAGGCCGATGATCGGTTTGCCGGCGTTGTAGTAGTCGACGAAATACTTCATCTGGGCGTCAGGAAACTCGCGAAAACGCAGCAGCATAATCACTAGGTCCGCCGTTTGGATCGCCTCCAGACCCACGACGTTCGTTTGGTTGTTGGGGTCGATGGTTCCATCCGCCGGGTTCAGTGGGAAAAGTACCGTGCATTTGAAACCATGGTGCACCGCCAGAATTTTGGCGAGCATCGGCAGTGCCTCCTCGGAGCGGTATTCCTCGTCGCCGCTCAGAAAGACGATGTGCTTCCCACGCCCAGGGCCCTTCGTTCCTTCATAAACCACGCGGTCGGCTGCCGGAAGGGATGTGGCGCCGAGAACCATCAGAGCAGCGAGGAAGACTTGCAGTGTTTTCATGTGACTTTTGGATGAGAGCTGTTGGGATCCAGTTCAACGATCCGTTGAGGGAACGTCAAGGATGTTGATGCGGGATCTCCCAGGCCGTTGACAGCGAGCTACGTTGTCTTAAAAGTGGGGTCCTCTCGTGCGCTACTATTCCATTATTCCTGATCAGCCGGCCCAGGGACCCTGGACCGTTGACGAGCTTGTCAGTCTTTACCGCAAGGGGGCGATCGGACCTAACACTCCGGTCGAATCCGAGGACGGAGCAGTGCGGGTCAAGCTCGGGGAGCTTCTGGACCGCGATCGGCGCTTTTTCGATGCCTTTACCACGGGGCCTAGCTCCTCAGTCGCACCCAAGGAAGACCTCCGGCGTTTGACGGCTCATTTGTTGGTGCCATGGGATGAGCTCAGGTCGGGCCGATGGTTGCGACAGCGTCGGGCTCTATTGATCGCCGGGGTAGGCCTCATGCCCTTGGCAATCCTCGCCTATTTTGGCGAGGACGCGGGGATTCAGAAGGCGTACTGGGCAATGGCAGTCTACTTCTCGCTGCTCTGGGGGGGGTTTTTCTATCACGCGTTTCCGGCTCCGGACGTAAAACTGCGAGACGCCGCTTTCTGTCTGTTTGGCAGTGCTCTCAGCTGCACTCTGATTCTCTATGGGGTGTATCGGCTCACACCTACCGGATTCCTTCTACCCTGGATTCAATCGCCTTCCTTGCTTCGAACCTGGATCGGATTTGTCGGCGGAGTGGGAGTTGCTGAAGAGTTGTGCAAGGCAATGGTGCTCATCATTATGTTTCGGCGGAAGGATCAACTCTCACCGCACACCATGCTCTTCTACGGACTGATGGCTGGCCTGGGCTTTGGGCTCTTCGAGGGGGTGCGCTACCAGTGGCAGTTCAATCTGAACATGACCCAGAGTGCCCAGGGTTATTACCTTCTCAACGTCCTCCGACTGACGTCGCTTCCCTTTCTACACGCGGTTTGGACTGGCATCGCCGGATACTTCCTGGGTTTCGCTCTGCGCTACCCGGAACGTCGAGTGGGGCTTTGGATGACCGCCATTGGTTTGCCAGCAGTGTTGCACGGTACCTACAACACCTTCTCCCGGCATGGATTCGGCCTCTTTGTGGCAGTGTTCAGCGTCTTCGCGCTGAATCTCTATATGGCGCGCAGTATGGAATTGGACCGCCTTTTGCGCGAAGGGCGGGCTCGGGGGGAAGAAACTATTTAACCGAAAACCGGGAATGCACTAACCACGGATTGAACGGATGACACGGATTCGGAAGGGTTTGGGACATTCTTCAACGACAGATCGCACTCTCCTTCCGAGTGATGAGGTGATCTCTTCAAATCTTCGCCCATCCGTGCGATCCGCGAAATCCGTGGTTACAACCGCCGTTTTCAGGATAAAGATCAGCGGCCAGCTCCGTTTCCCCAGGTGGAGATTAGCGCTTCAGCTGGTCTGGGTTCAGGCCGCGCAGATCTTTCGGCAAAAAGAGGCCGTCCTTGCGGATTAATTCGTCGTCAAACCAGATCTCTCCGCCGCCCCAGTCTGCGCGCTGAATCATCACCATATCCCAATGGACCGCCGAGCGGTTGCCGTTGTCGGCGATACCCTCATAAGCCTGACCAGGTGTGAAATGGAAGGACCCGGCGATCTTCTCATCAAAGAGAATGTCGCACATGGGATTTAGGATGTAAGGATTGAACCCAAGCGAGAACTCCCCGATATAACGTGCTCCGGGGTCCGTATCCAAAATCTCGTTCAGACGCTTGGAGTTGCTGCCAGTGGCCTCCACGATGCGTCCATCGCGGAACGCGAGCCGGATGTTATCGAAGCGGGTTCCGGCGTAGATGGTGGGGGTGTTGAACTGGATGTAGCCGTTGACCGAGTCTTTGACCGGGCAGCTGAAGACTTCACCGTCGGGGATATTCCGATCGCCTCGGCACATTTTCGCGCCGATGCCTTTGATGCTGAAACTAAGCTCTGTGCCCGGGCCCTCGATTCTGACCTGGTCCGCCCGCTTCATGCGCCGCTCGAGCGGGATCATGGCCTTGGCCATCCGTCCGTAGTCCATGGTGCAGACGTCAAAGAAGAGGTTGTCGAAGGCTTCTGTGCTCATTCCAGCGCCCTGCGCCATGCTCGGGGTTGGCCATCGGAGCACGACCCATCGAGTTTGGTTGACCCGATAATTGAGCACTGGCCGCAATGTTCGCGAGAACAGGGAGGAAAGGGCTCCCGGGACGTCCGACGACTCATTCGCGTTTTGGCTTCCGCGAAGCGCGATGTAAGCGTCGACCTTTTTCATGCGAAACATCTCCACGTCGCGGATGAGCCGGGCGTGTTCCTCGTTCGTCTCCAGCAGGAGTTCGCGCGAGATTCTGCTTTGACGCAGTTCGATCAGGGGGTGGGCCCCGGCGCGTCGGACGGCCCTGACCATCTCGATGCAGAAGGTCTCCGGGATATCCGTGGCGTCGATGAAGACCACTTCACCGCGTTTGAGCTTGAGCGAATACTGAGTCAGGAGTTCGGCGAGCTTTTGATAACGTTGGTCCATAGAAGTGGTGAGCAGGAGGTTAGCGGGAGTGAGATGCAGATTGGATGTGGGAGACTTCTGCTTTTCGATAGGCACGTTCACGACGTTTGGTTTCGCTTCGCAGCAGCTCCTCGGCCGACCAGCCGCGGGCTTGTGCGATTTCGGCCAGGTCGAAGAGGCTGGCCGCGAGGGCCGATCGAGATATTCGGGTGGCCGCCGCCTTGGTCGGGAGTAGTTTGGCCTTGCGGGCCTTCTTGGTCACCTTCTCGGCTCGCAGCAAGGCTGGCAGGTGACGAGGGATGCCATCCAACGCCGAGGGCCGGTCATGAGCAGTTCCCTTCTTCTCTGCGCGTTTAATCTTCTCCCATTGGGCCCAAACCGCATCCACATCCTTGGCTTTGCTGTCCCCGAATACATGCGGATGACGGCGGATGAGCTTATCCACCAGGTTGCGAGTGAGTTTCTCGAAGTTGAACGCCTTCCGCTCCCGAGCCAGCTGAGCATGGAAGACTACCTGCAGCAGGAGGTCCCCCAACTCTTCCATCATCTCCTCGTCGTCGCCCGCCTCGATCGCGTCCATGAGTTCGTAGACTTCCTCCACGGCATGGAATCGCAGCGACATGTGATCCTGCTCCTGGTCCCATGGACAACCGGTGGGGGAACGCAGTCGTGCCATCACGGCCAGAAGGTCGACGATGGCGGGCTTGGGGGCTCGTGGGCGTTTCATGCGAAATCGTCAGCGCGGGATTAGAGCAAAACCAGGTGATCCCGGTGGATGGCCACACTGTCATCGGATTTGCGCTGCCGCAGAACGGTTGAATCCTGTCGTGCGATTCCTCGGGCAAACTCCTTGCCCTTCGGGGTGCAAATGCTCACCACGGCACCCTTGGTAAACTCGCCTTCACAACGTCGGATGCCGGGGAGCAGCAGGCTGCTCGGCTTCTCCGACAGAGCCCGGACCGCTCCTTCATCCACCCTCAGTTTTCCTTGGGGGCGGTTAAAGAAGGCGATCCACTTCTCCCGCGAGCTGAGGGGGCGGTTGTCGGGTTGAAACAGCGTGCCTTCGTCCTTGCCTGCGAGCACATCCCTTAGCACGTGTCGCTTATGACCGGCGGCGATCACCAGGGGAATCCCAGCGCGAACCACGATTCGAGCCGCTTGGATTTTGGTCTTCATTCCCCCGACCGCAGTGGCGCTGGAGGTTCCGCCCGCCAGACCTTCCACACGAGAGGTGATGTTCTCGATGCTCGAAATCCGGCGGGCGTCTGGCTCCCCGAAGTGATCGATGACTCCGTCCACCGTGGTGAGGATGACCAGCAGATCCGCGGCCAGTAGCGTTGCCACCAGGGCGCTAAGCTTGTCGTTGTCACCAAACTTAAGCTCGGTGGTCGAGACCGCATCGTTCTCATTGATGATGGGCACAATGCCGCGTTCAAGAAGCTGGCGCAGAGTTCCGCGCACATTGAAATGGCGGTCGTGATCCGCCACATCATCGTGGGTGAGGAGCACCTGAGCGACGGATAGCTTGTGGCGGGCGAAGAGCTTTTCATAGGTGGACATGAGTCGGCTCTGTCCCACTGCCGCGCACGCCTGGAGAGCGGCGAGGTCCTCAGGCCGCTTTTGAAACCCCAGCACGCCCATGCCCGAGCCGACGGCCCCGGAGGTGACCAGGACCACCTGCCGACCAGCCTTTCGCTGAGCTGCGAGCTGGGCGACGAGCTGGCGCATTTGTCCGAGATCGGGCTGCTTCTGGCTGTCGGTAAGCACGCCGGTTCCCAGTTTGACCACCAACCGCTGAGCTGACTTAAGAAATTCCGAACGCACGGCCGGGTGTTTAGCAGAGAAGTGCCGGGGAATGGAAGTTCGGATTGGAGGGGGCTAGGAGAGTGATGAGTGACGAGTGACGAGTGACGAGTGACGAGTGACGAGTGACGAGTTGGGGGCGTGAGGGAGCTTGCCTGTCCCCATCCCCATCGTAATCGTAATCGCTTCTCCTCCCCCTTGTAGCGTCGTCCGTCCCCGGACGATCCCCCGTTCCGCAACTCATCACTCATCACTCACTCCAACTCATAACTCAGGCACGAGGAGAGTGACGAGTGTTGCTCTACTCTGTGCCCAGGATCGTATGACGTAATAAGTTGAGGGCCTGTTGGGAAGTCACGAACTTGAAGGTCTCCCGATCGAAACGATTCAGATTCTTGACCACTGTAGTTCCCGTTGCTGAAGCAAGGCCGATGAAGACGGTGCCGACTGGTTTCTCGGGCGTCCCGCCACCGGGTCCGGCGATACCCGTCATCGACAGTGCATAGTCCACTCCAAGCGCGCGGCGAGCACCCTCGGCCATGAGGCGAGCGCAGGGTTCGCTGACGGCGCCGTGCTCTCGAAGGATTTCCGAGGAGACTCCGAGTGCCGAGTGTTTGATCTCGTTGTGGTACGACACGATCGACCCTCGGAAGACTTCGGAGGCCCCGGGGACGTTGGTGAGGCGATGGGAAACAAACCCTCCGGTGCAGGATTCCGCCAGTCCAACCGTCCGCTTTCGCTCGGTGAGCAGCCGGACGAGCACTCCCTCTAAGGTCTCATCATCGACGCCGAATACATAGCCACCCAGCAGTTCGCGACAGAGCTTTTCTGCCCCGTTGACTCGGGTCTTGGCGTCCGGGCCGCGGCAGACAAATCGCACGTCGACCTCTCCGGTGCGCGCGCAGTAGCCCAGGTCCATGCCCGAGTCGGTCCAAGGTTTGAGGGGGAGAGAGACCTTCTCCTCGACCCACGATTCCCCGAGCCCGGCGGTCTTCAAAGTCCGGCAGACATACTCTTCTCCGAGAGGATAGGCCTTTTGGATGAGCGGCAGGGCTTGGTTCAGGAACATCGGGTGCAGCTCGCGCGGCGGACCTGGCAGCATGATCAGCCAGCGGGGAAGACGGCTCCCGGGCCGTGGCTCCAGGGGTATCGCGAGCCCGGGAGCAGTGCCATGCCCGTTCGGTAGCACTTGAGCGCCCTCGGGAACCATGGCCTGCACTCGAGTGCTGGCTGGCATGGGCCGTTTGCGTGAAGTGAAAAAAGACTCGATGTTGGCCAGGGCTGCGGGGTCCTCGCGGAGTGGCCGGCCTAGCAGCTGTGCGATCAAGTCACGTGTCAGATCATCGCTGGTCGGTCCGAGGCCGCCGGTGGTTAGGATCAGGTCAGCTCTTTCCAAGGCCTCCCGAACTGCTCCTTGAATGGCGTGCGCTTCGTCCGAGACGGCGACCTGTCGTGTCACCGTGTAGCCGTGGTCAGCCATCCGACGGCAAATCCATTGTTGGTGCGTGTTGAGAACGCGACCGAGCATCAGCTCTGATCCAGTGTTGATCAATTCGGTGTACATGAATGAGACACAGCTTGTGAAGCTGTAGATTGAATGGAAGCACGAGCCGGCCCGTTGTCCAGACCTATGCGTTGATTGTTGCGGGAGCGACATGTCGTTTTGACCTCGTCGCCACGTGATTGAGCTTGTTCCAATTTGCGGATTTTGGTATATATTCAGGCATTAGCGAAGTTCTGGATTTCAGCAGCGAACCTGGTTTGTCGATGCGACTGGTGACCACGGTTGCGTGATTTTCAGGAATGGGATGTATGAAGATGTTGCGCCGTACTATTTTAGCTCCGATCCCGGTCTCCGACCGGTTTCCCCTGCGAGCGACGATTCGTCCGAGCCCATGCTTATTCTCCTTCCTCAGTAAACCCTAACCTCATCCAAAGCCCGATGGCGGGCATGAAAACAGTAGTCATGAAAAACAGAAGTATTCACATGAAACGGGTCCTCACCACCATGATGGGCCTGTCCCTGGCCGGCGGAGCGTTCGCTGGCACTCTTCAGGAAGGTCTAGTTGTCCACCTGAACTTCGATGGCAACATCGACGACACTACCGGACACCTCGTTGGTGATTTTGCCCCGCGGCTGGTGGGACAAGCGAACACCGAAGGTGAAGGCCGCATCGGCAGTGGTGCGCTCAAATTTTGGTCTTACAAGACTGCGGATCTCGTGCCAGAAGGAGAGGAACAGTTCAACTTCCTGCAGCTCGGCGCAAGCGAGGACGAGCCATCCGGCACCTTGGATTTTGGGGTGGACAAGGATTTTTCCGCCGCCTTCTGGGTTAAGTTTAACTCCTGGAGCGGAGATCCTTCCTTTTTCGGTAACAAGAACTGGAACAGCGGCGGCAATGTGGGTTACGTGCTGGCGACCGCAGGCAACGGGGGATTTCAGTGGAACTACCGTGAAAGTGGTAATCCCCGATTGGACTATGATGGCGGCGCTCACACCATTGATGGTGGATCCTGGCACCACATTGTGGTGACCGTAAAGCGCGACGGGAACGCCACCACCTACCTCGATGGTGTTCAAGTCGATTCACGCCCCGTTGTGACGCGTGACGTCGATGGCAACTGGGTCCAGAATTCGCTTCGGAGCGGCTTGGGAATCAATCTCGGCCAGGATGGAACCGGATCCTACACCGATGGCGGCTCAGTTGGAATCGCTGATGGACAGATGGACGATTTCGGACTTTGGCATCGTGAACTCGCTGCGAGTGAGGTTGGGCGTATCTATTCAGCCGCTCTCGAGGGCATCAATATCAGCGCGGTGCCTGATCCCAAGACCCCGGCGATTGTCTCGATGATCCCGACGGATGGTGCCACTGCTGCTAGCCCGGACGGCTCCTTCAGTGCTACCGTCGAGAATGCTGGAACCGCGCTGGATCCCGCATCGGTTAAGCTGTTCTTCGATGGCAATGTGGTTCCCCATGTGCTCACCGTTCCAGCCGCTGGAAAAAATGTGATCACTTACAGCCCTGCTGGGCTGCTGGCCGCCAACTCGGCTCACACCTACCGTCTGGAGTTCAGCGATAATGGTTCCCCGGTGGTGAAGAAGGTGCAAAGCACCGCGTTTACGGTCGCTGACTACACCGACATCACGCTGCCCACTGCCATCCACCTCGAGACCTTTGAGAGTGCCGAGGAAGGAGATATTCCTGCCGGCTGGACCCGAAAGAACTACACGTCCGGGTCTAATGGTACTTTGGACCTCAACAGTCCTAACTCCGATAGCTACCTCGACTTTACCGTCATCACCAAGGAGCGATTTGCTCAAGTGTTCGACACCCGGCGGCTGAGCGTTCGTCCTTATCAGGTCGTGAACGGCAAAGTCCTCACCACCTTGATCGAGGGGAAACTCTGCTACGGTGAATCCGACAATCGCTCAGGCAATCAGTTCCAGCTCCTGTACAGCCCGGACTATGACCTGACCGGCAAAACCGATGTGTATCTCTCCTGGAATAGCATTTATGAACAGAACCAGGATTCGTTGGGCGGCGTTGAGTACTCCATCGACGAAGGTGCCACCTGGGAGCCTGTTCTGTATATGATCGACGCTAAGGATATCATCCTTGGAGAGGACGGTCTCACGGATGCCGCCAACACGTTGTCCAGCCCTCGGGGGGATACGGCGAAGTTCTCCGACCCCGAAACCGGAGTGACCGGTGAGGGTAACTACGGCAGCTTTATCGGCGTCACCGAAGATCGCTGGGGCTCCTTGGCTCCCTACATCAGCGGGCGCGTGGACGATGATTCCGTGGAGAGTAAGCGGGTCGAAATCTATCGACTGCCCTTGGCTGACAACCAACCCAAGGTGCGTCTGCGCTTCGCTCACGCTGGCACTGGTAGCTGGTACTTCGGCATTGATAATGTCGGGTTCTACAGCAAGCCGGCCTCGGTTTCTCCTAGCCTCAGCTTTAGCACCGTCGGTGGACTTACCCTCACGTTCGCTGGGGGCAAGCTCCAATCGAAATCATCCATCACCGGCGAGTGGACCGATGTGGTGGGGGCTGCCAGTCCCTACACGGTGACGCCTTCCGGCGACAAGGCGTTCTTCCGCGTGGCTCAGTAATTCCTCAATCAATCCGCTCCGTTATGCTGTAGAGGCATTTCGGTGTCCGGACTTGACGCCCGATGGAGCTTGCTCCATCGGGCTTTTTGTTGGGGTGCCCAGGTTTTGGACGAAATCGAGGACGTTGGCCAATCGGGGCCAGAATGAGGCCCCGAAGGGACCATGATTGGCGATTAACGTTATCGAGGGTAGGGCGTCTGAGAGAAGGGAATTGATTCTTCATGGGATTGATTCATTTTCGAGCTTGCGTTTTGGGGTGTAGAAACGGACATTTTGGCCCCTTATGCAACCGGAAGTCAGTCAGTCGGATGGCATGCTTCGTTTCGAGGCCTGGGTTCATGCCAATCGTAACTTAATCATCACGGGTGTCGGCATGGTCGCTGCCGGTGGTTTGATGATTTACGGCTACGTGAGCTACCAAGAAGGCAGCGAAACCAAAGCGGCGGAAGCTCTGACCAATGTTCAGCCGGTTCGGCCTCGCGAGAATCCGCCGGCCGGTGAATTGGCGGCAGGCTACCTCAAAGTGGCCGCCGATCATCCGGGCACCGTGGCTGGCCGGCAGGCCGTGCTACGAGCAGCGAGCGCGCTGTTCGGCGATGGCAAATATGCGGAGGCTCAGGCTCAATTTGAAAAGTTCCTAAGCAACAGCTCTGGCAGCCCGTTCGCTTCTCAAGCCGCCTTCGGGGTGGCTGCCTGCTTGGATGCTCAGGGTAAGACGACGGAGGCTCTCGCGAAGTACGATGAAGTCGCCAAGCGCTACTCCACCGAAGGAGTGGCTGAGGATGCCAAACTGTCCATGGCCAAGCTCTACGTGGCTCAGAATAAGCCCGAGCTGGCTTACAAGCTTTTTGAGGAGATCACCCAAGGCAGCCGCGGCGGGACGGCCGGGCAGGAAGCGTTCATGAAGCGAGAGGAGTTGGCGCAGAAGTTCCCTTACCTGCGTTCCAATACCCCATCCTTGACGACTCCGACCACTATTCTGGGTACCAATGCCGCCAAGGCGGTTGATGCGGTCAAGAAGTCGCTGACGAACATCGTTGCGGGAGCAACTAACGCTGCTGCCAGCTCGGGCGCGCCGGCAACTCCGGCCGCGAAGCCGTGAGGCTCTCCTTGAGCTAACGCAAAACCGGACTCGGGTGAGATGATTCGGCGAGAATCGAACATTCTCGCCGTTTCCATGGTCTGATTCGCTACACATATGAAGGTCTGTATTATTGGGACAGGTTATGTCGGGTTGGTGACCGGTACCTGTTTCGCGGAAATTGGTCATGAGGTTGTTTGCGTCGACAAGGATGTGGCGAAGGTCAAAGTGCTTCAGGCGGGCGGAATGCCCATCTATGAACCAGGACTGGATGAGTTGGTGCGCAAGAACGTAACCGCCGGCCGCCTGCGCTTTACTGCGTCAACCCAGGAAGGAGTGGAAGGCGGGGACGTCATCTTCATCGCGGTTCCTACCCCCCCGCACGCGGATGGATCGGTCGATCTGAGTTTCATCGAAGGGGTGGCGCGCGAGATCGCCAGTTGCATGACCTCCTACAAAATCGTGGTCGATAAGAGCACGGTTCCGGTCAAGACGGGCGACAAGGTTTCCGAGACCATCAAGCGTTACTGCAAAGCCAAGGTGGAGTTTGATGTCGTCAGTAATCCGGAGTTCCTTCGAGAAGGCTTTGCTATCGAGGATTTCCTCAAGCCGGATCGGATTGTGATCGGTGTAAAATCCCAGCGGGCGGTTCCGGCGATGCGCGAAATCTATGAGCCGATCAAGGCGCCGCTCATCATCACGGACATCAACTCTGCCGAGCTTATCAAGCACGCGGCCAATTCGTTTTTGGCCCTGAAGATTTCCTATATCAACGCGGTGTCGGTGATTTGTGAGGCTTCCGGTGCCAACGTTCTCGAGGTGGCCAACGGTATGGGAATGGATGCCCGGATCGGGCGCCGCTTCCTCGACGCGGGTCTCGGATATGGCGGTAGCTGCTTCCCCAAGGACATCAGCGCCTTTGTGAAGATCTCTGAGCAGCTCGGCTATGATTTTCGATTGCTCAAGGAGGTCCAGACCATCAATAGCGCACAGATGGATCGGTTCGTTAAGAAAATCATCGAAACGTTGTGGGTGGCCAAGGACAAAACACTCGGTGTCCTGGGGCTTGCCTTCAAGCAAAACACCGACGACGTTCGACAGTCGCCCGCGATCGAACTCTGTCACCGGCTACAGGCGGAAGGCGCCGCTCTTCGTGTTTACGACCCGCAGGCGATGGAGAAGGCTAAAAGTGTTCTTAAGGACGTGACTTACGTCAAGGACATGAACGAGGTGGCGGTTGGATGTGATGCGTTGGTCGTCGCTACGGAATGGCCGGAGTTTAAGAAACTCGACCTCGACAGGGCGCGTCGCGAGCTGACGCATCCGATCCTGTTTGATGGCCGAAATCTCTTCGATCCCATTGAGATGGAGAGGCTCGGCTTTATTTACAAATCGATCGGCCGCTAGCAGCAACCACCCCGACGCCGAGTCGGGGTGGTGGACGATTCCCCGGCTCCGAGCACAGCGAGCCGGATGGTCTCACACTAAGCCACCAAGCCTATGGCCGTCCCTTTGACCGGGGAAAGGGACGTGGCACGCCCTGCGGGGTGCG
Organism: Verrucomicrobiales bacterium; assembly: GCA_016793885.1. NCBI lineage: Bacteria > Pseudomonadati > Verrucomicrobiota > Verrucomicrobiia > Verrucomicrobiales > Verrucomicrobiales bacterium. The sequence goes on along the minus strand of JAEUHE010000149.1, from coordinate 30,295 downwards.
GTGAAATGGGAACGGGTGACCGGGGATCTGCGATCGCCCGGCTAATTTCTTTGAACCCTGTGGGTTCTAGGCAGCGGATCCAGGAAGTGATCTCGTCCCCTACAGCCGTTGATAGTGAAGAAGCCGAGGTAACGAGGCCTGGTTCATGGACAGCCCTTCGGACTGACATCCAGTCTCACGCCAACACTTCGCGAATGACCTGGCCATGCACATCCGTTAACCGGCGGTTCGCTCCGTTCGCTCGGAAGGTCAATTTTTCGTGATCGATTCCGAGGAGATGCAGAGCCGTCGCATGAAAATCGTAGTTCGTGACGGCGGCGTTCGCGGCCTTCCAGGACCACTCGTCGCTCTCGCCGACAGATGTTCCTCCTCGGACCCCGGCTCCGGCCATCCAGCCTACGAAGGTTCCACCGTTGTGATCACGCCCATCGCCACTTTGGCTAAACGGCATTCGGCCAAACTCGGTGTTCCACAATACGAGCGTATCTTCCAGAAGTCCTCGGGACTCCAGATCCCGGAGTAGCGCGGCGGCTGGGCGGTCGGTGGCCGCGCACATCGGCGGCAACTCCTTGACGATGCTGGAATGGTTGTCCCAGTTGCCGGTGGGCCCACCAGCGCCACTCCAGACCTGCACGAATCGCACGCCTCGCTCGATCAAACGCCTGGCGATGAGGCAGCGCTTGCCAAAATCCTCGGTGACCTTCTCATCCAGGCCATAGAGCTTGCGGGTGACTTCACTTTCCCGAGTGACATCGAAGGCCTCGGGTGCGCTCAGTTGCATTTTGGCAGCCAACTCGTAGGCCCTAATTCGCGCGTCCAGACGGCCATCCCGACCATGGTCCTCCCAATGCGATCGATTCCATCGGTTGAGGAGCGCCAGGCCATCCCGGCTGGCCTCGGGAGTGATGTAGGTTGCGCTGCTTGGCGGGCTTAAGTCGGTCATGGGGGCGGCTGCCTGTGCTTGGATGATTGTCCCCTGGTGTTGAACGGGCAGAAAGCCGCTCGAGAAATTGCCCTTTTGATTGTAGGGCAGGCCGCGCGAATCGGGTAGGACCACGAACGTCGGCAGGTTGTCGGCGATCCGCCCGAGCGCGTAGCTGACCCAGGAACCGAAGCAAGGGAACCCAGGCAAGAGAAACCCGGTGTTAAGCAGATAGCTTCCCGGGCCATGGACATTGGTCTTGGAGACCATGGACATCAGAAACGCGATGTCATCGACGCATGTGCTCAGGTGAGGCAGGAGGCTGCTAACCCATCTCCCGCTCTGACCGTGTCGACGGAATTCGAAAGGCGGCTTGAGTATCTTGCCCGGCTCACTGGTGGGAGCTTCGACCCTGACCCCAGCGCCGGGGTTGAAAGACTCCCCCGCTCGTTGGAAGAGGGCAGGTTTGTAATCGAACAGATCCATCTGACTCGCTCCGCCGTTCATGAAGAGTTGAATGACGCGGCGCGCCTTGGACAGATGGTGAGGCAGGGGGTTGTCTGGCAGCAAGGCCGCACGCTCCGATGTCGGAGCCGCTAGGGATTGATCCGCTGCCAGCACCTGGGCGAGTGCAACTCCACCAAAGCCTCCCGCGAGCCTTTCCAGGAAGGCACGTCGGGTTGCCTGGCGGGCGGCAGTGCCGAGGGACCTTTGAACTGGCGAGGAGTGGGGATGCATGGCGGTGTAGGGAGATTAATCGAGGAACATGAACTCGTTGCTGTTAATCAAAACCCTCACGAAGTTGTTAAGGCCATGGCGCTTGGCATACTCCGCGGCCTCTGCCTGCTCTTCCGACCGGGGACCGCGGTTGAGGGCGAGTTCGAAGGCGGCTGCGATTTGTGCCGCCAAGCCTTGATGCTCGCGACCTAGACGCGAACCGAGATGCTCGGCTTGACGGGCGGCGAACGCGTTGTTCCAAAGCGCGAGTGCTTGCTGCACGGTCACACCCTCCATCCTCACGGGGGTGAGCTGATCTCCGGCCGGACAGTCCAGCGCATCCATGAAGGGATCGGGTAGGGTTCGGAAGAGAAAGCGATAGACACCCCTTCGACGACCTGCCGCTTGATCGAGATCGAATTTGCTGTAGTCGATCCGGGGTGTCACATGGATGCCGGGTTGAAGATCGAACTGTTGGTCGCTGGGGCCGCCCATTCGCAAATCCAGCTGGCCCGAGATTTGGAGGAGCGCATCGCGCACTTGCTCTGCATCCAGCCGTCGGCGATGCATTCGGGACAGATAGCGGTTTTCGGTGTCGAGTGCTTGGGCCCCGGATGCTGTCCGCACAGCCGAGGCTTGTTTGTAAGTGTGGCTGGTGACCAGAAGACGATGCAGCTGCTTCAGGGATCCTTTCGCTTCGTCTCGAAACCAAACAGCCAGCCAATCGAGCAGCTCCGGGTGGGTCGGTTGGCTTCCCATGGATCCGAAATCGTTGAGGGTTTCCACCAGGCCTCGACCGAAATGATAGTGCCAGACTCGGTTGACGATAGACCTCCAGACCAAAGGGTTGTTGCGGTCGGTCAGCCATCGGGCCAGGGCGGCTCGCCGGGCACCCTCGTCCTGAGGGGGTAGATCGGCAAATCGCCCCGATAGCGAGTCGATGCAGCTTAGACTTCCGGGGTTGGCCAACTGCCCGGGCCTGGTAATCTCACCTCGATGTAGAATCTGAACAGGACGGGGAGCCCCCGCTGGCTTGTGCGAGCCATCCGGCGGAAAATCGCTGGCTGCCGCATAGACGAAGGATGGTGGAGGCAGGGAGGCCAGATCCCGATCAAGCGCGGCCTTTAGGTGCCATGCCGCCAGGAGGACTTTCTGGCTTTCGGTTCTATCCGAACGAGGGGCGGCCAGAGCGGTTTGAAGTTCTTCGGGCAGAAGGATCAGACTTTCGAGCGAGGAGGCGTCGGTCACCGAAAGGCGAAGTCGGCCGATGCAGTGGCCTCCATGGAGCTGCTTGAGCACGAAGACCAGCTTTGTATCCGGTCGGATTTCCAGAGGGGTAATCAAGGTGAACACGGCTTGATGAGCCTCGCCGACTCGAGGGTAGATCCCCCAGGCGGATTTGTCGTTGCCGTCCAGGGCGTGCGCGATGGTCCAATCGGGTTGGTTATAGTCAGCGCTGGGGTTCTTAAGACTCACGATTCTTCCGGTCGGGCTCGCGGCATCAAACGCCCACAGCTGAAATTCGGAGAGATGCAGGTTTCCGTTGGGTTCACGTCCTGGCCCGCGGCGGGGCAGGCTGTCGTCGGCGAGGACCTCCAGTCGGACCGCAGAAACGCGCGAAACCTGGGCGCGAGCCGTGATGGTGTAAATATCCGTCGGACCATGCTGCCCGCTGGCGAGTAAGGATCCATCCTTCTGACGCCGCAGTGTGGCACCTGCGGCGGACAGGAATACCTCAGATTCGACGATTTGCCATTTCACCGGGGTTTGGTTTCGAGTCGATTCCCACTGCGCAAGCGAGTTTTCGGTCTTCGAAGAAAACAAGAGTTCACGATCTCGCTTCTCCACCCTTGCCAGATCGCCTTTGATTTGGTTGCGCCTTCGAGCGATGGCTGGATCTGGATCGTAGGGACGGCTGGCGCGGTCGACTCCCGCGAAGGTGGCTTGCAAGGAATAATAGTCTTCCTGGCTGATGGGGTCGAACTTGTGATCGTGGCAGCGGGCGCATTGCACCGTGGTGCTGGTGAAGGTTTGCATGACGGTGGTCACGACGTCGTCTCGATCCAAATACCGGGCGATCTGACGATCCAAGGTGTCTTCTCGAATGTCGCGCAGGGAGCTCTCATCCCAAGGGCCGGCCGCTAGAAACCCCAGGGCGGGAATCAAATCGGGCCTTTCGGGGAACAGCACGTCCCCCGCGACCTGCTCCTGCACGAAGCGCGGGTAAGGAGTGTCGGTGTTGAACGCTTGGATGAGATAATCGCGATAGGGCCAGGCGTGCGCTCGGATGCGATCCTGGTCGTGGCCGTGCGTCTCGGCAAAATGGGCGGTATCCATCCAATGGCGAGCCCAGCGTTCTCCGTAGCGGGGGCTGTTCAAGAGTTTCTCGATGAGCGTCTCGTAGGCTTGGGTGGAACCACTGTTTACGAAGTTTTCGGCCGCTTCCGGTGCGGGGGGAAGGCCGATGAGATCAAAGCTCAATCGTCGGATCAGGGTGCGTGCGTCAGCTTCGGGTGACGGAGTAAGTCCGCGTTGAAGGCACTGAGCCTGAATGAAGGCATCGATGGGATGCGCCGTCTTTGGGTTTCCTGGGATCACGGGAGGCTTGGGAGCCTTCAGCGGCTGGATCGCCCACCAGGAGTTTGTGACTCCTCCGGCCTGCAGCGAGGCAAGAATCCAGGCTAGAGCCCAAACGCCGGAGAGTTTCATGAGAGTGCTATTGTGCCGGTTGAGACGTTCCGTGGGCAACGCAAATTCATAGTGGCCCCAGCCAATCGGGTGTGATTAGAAGTGGGTGAGGCGGGGAACTATCCAACCGCGGACCCAACGATCGTCGGGCGCATGGAGTTCCGCCTTCAGGCGGAAAAGGCGCTGAAATTGGCCCAGTGGTTTAGGATCTAGCGTTTCCATGATCCTCAAGCCTCAGGGGACCGCCTAAAGGCGGAACTCCGTACAACAGACCAAGCCTCACCCACTTCAAATCACACACGCTACCCCCCCCTAATCCGTGCATTGCGCCGGCGCGCGGTTTCTGACTAGAGTCGGGCTGTCACGATAACCATGCATAGGCGCATTCCGAGTCCACACGGCGTTGCGTCCCTGGCGAGGGGAGCCTTGGAGTCTTGGAGGTGGCAGGCCTCCATTCTCCGAGTGGTGTGCTTCTTCCTGCTCGCAACGCGCGTGATGGCAGGGGACGTGATTCCAACCAATTCGACTTCGTGGTGGTCGTTTCAACCTGTCCGGACGCCGCAGATTCCTTCACCCCAAAACCAGCGATGGTGCCGCACACCTATCGACTCATTCATTCTTAACAGGCTGGAAGCTGTCCATCTCAAGCCGGCGCCAACGGCGGACAAGTTCACTTTGCTCAGGCGAGCCACCTTCGACCTCGTGGGCCTCCCACCGACCTCCGCCGAGGTGCGGGCTTTTCTGACTGACACCTCTCCAGCCGCGTTTAGTAACCTCGTCGAGCGTTTACTCGCCTCGCCGCGCTATGGCGAGCGGTGGGGACGTCACTGGCTGGATGTTGCCCGTTACGCGGACACCGCGGGAGACAATGCCGACTATCCGGTGCCGGAGGCCTCCCGTTACCGCGATTATGTCATCGATTCATTCAATCAGGACAAGCCCTACGATCAGTTCGTCCAGGAGCAGCTGGCGGGGGATGTGTTGGCGAAGGATGGGCCCGCCGACCGCTACGCAGAACGCATTGTTGCTACCGGTTTCCTGGCGTTATCGCGTCGATACGCTACCGCGCCGTTCGAGCTGATGCACCTGACGATCGAGGATGCGATTGACACAACGTCCCGCACTTTTTTGGGGCTCTCGATGCGTTGCGCTCGCTGCCACGATCACAAGTTCGATCCTCTAACCAAGCAGGACTACTATGGCATGTACGGGCTTTTTGCCAGCACCCGATTCCCCTATGCCGGTTCCGAGGAATTTCAATCGAAGAATTTGCCGAGGATGGGGTTTGTTCCTTTGTTGCCACCCGGGAGTGCCGCGCGTCCGCTGGAGCTCAACCGTGTTCGATTGGAGACCTTGAGAGCGGAGCTGGCTCGTCTGGAGAAGGAGATCGCGGCGGGCAACACCAATGCGCAAAGTCGAGACCATCTGGAAGTTGAGCTGAAGGTGTTGCGTACCGAGCTCAAACGTCGCGAGCGATCGGGCGCGTTGCCTAATCTGCCGGTGGCTTACGCAGTGGTCGACGACAAGCCTGTTGACCAGTTCATTCATGAGAAGGGGGAGCCATCACAGCCGGGGCCGATAGTGCCGCGCTGCCTTCCGGCGGTTTTCGGCCAAGGAGCGTCTTTGCATATCGCGCCCGGGACCAGTGGCCGCCGCGAGTTTGCCGACTGGGTTACGCAGGCTGGGAACCCGCTCACGGCGCGGGTGATGGTCAATCGGCTGTGGCATCATCATTTCGGGAAAGGGCTGGTGAGCACCCCCTCAAACTTGGGCATGCGCAGCGAGCCACCGTCGCATCCGGAGCTGCTCGACTACTTGGCCTTTTCGTTCGTTCAACACGGATGGTCGATCAAGGCCATGCATCGGTTGATCCTAAACTCTGCCGTATGGCAACAAGCGAGCGCCGAATCGGAGTCTTCCGTCGCCAAGGATCCAGGGAATGTGTGGTACAGCAGATTTGACCGGCGTCGGCTGGATGCGGAGGCCTTGCGCGATTCGATTCTCGCTGTCTCAGGACTCTTGGATACGAATCGGCCCGGACCGCATCCATTTCCGCCGATCGAGGAGTGGCATTGGACGCAGCACAATCCTTTCAAAACGGTGTATGAGTCCCGTCACCGAAGCGTCTACCTGATGCGGCAACGACTGCAGAGGCATCCTTATCTGGGACTGTTCGATGCTCCGGATGCCAATCTATCCACCGATGTGCGAACTGCCTCGACGGTGCCGCTCCAGGCGCTGTACTTCATGAACAGCCCCTTCATCGCGGAGGCGGCCCAAGCCTGGGCGCAGCAACTGCCGGTCGGGGTGGATGGCGAGGCGGCGCGGATCGAGTCCACCATTGAACAAGCTTGGTGTCGGCGCCCGCATTCGGGCGAGGTCAAGAGAATGCGAGAGTTTTTGAGAACTTGCCGGGAAGCCGGGCGGATGGCCGGGTTGACGGCGGACCAGGCGGAGAGGGAAGCCTGGACGAGTTACGTCCGCGTTGTGTTGAACTCCAGCGAATTCGTCTATGTCGATTAACCGTCGTCGATTTTTGAGGTCTGCCGCAGGCTGCGTTGGTTCCGCCGGTCTTGGCTGCTGGCCTGGGCTCATGCAGGCGGCGGTGCAAGGGGAAGCACGAATCCTGGCCCCACGCGCCACTCATTTTCCTGCGCCTGCCAAGAATCTGCTGTTCGTCTTTCTGACCGGCGGGTTCTCACACGTGGACACGTTTGATCCCAAACCCCGCCTCCAAGCGATGAACGGAGAGGCGATCCCTGCTTTTGGGCTGCGACCCGACGAAGCGAAGAAACAGCCGTTGCTGGCCTCGCCCTTTGCGTTCCGACAGTGCGGACAATCGGGTCTTTGGCTCAGTGATCTGTTCCCCAACTTGCGTACGGTTGCTGATGATCTTTGTGTGATCCGGAGTTTGCACACTGATATCGTCGAACACTTTCAGGCGACTCTGGCCATGCACACGGGGTCCGCGACGATTCCGCTGCCGAGCATCGGCGCGTGGTTGAGCCATGCCCTGGGCACAACAAACCCGAACCTGCCCTCTTATCTCGTCCTGGCTGAGCATTTGCCCTATGCTGGAGCCCAGGTCTGGGATTCCCAATTTCTGCCACCTCACCACCAGGGAGTGCGAGTGGTTCCGGGTGAGGACCCGATTCCGAACCTCAAGCCGATCCCACGCCCTGGCACTTTGGCCGAGCTGGAGCGGCGGATGTTGGACGATGTGAATGCGGCCCATGCCGCTCGACGTCCTGGCGACCTGAGTGTGAAGGCTCGAATTCAGAGCTTCGCGACGGGGCGTGGCATGATGCTGGAAGCACCCCAGGTGTTCGATTTGGCTGCGGAGCGGCCAGAGACGCTGGAGGCCTATGGAGTGAAGGCGGGAGATCGCACATCGTTTGCCTGGCAATGCCTGATGGCGCGTCGTTTGGTCGAGCGCGGGGTGCGTGTGGTCGAGCTTATTGATACCGGGTCGCACGATAACTGGGACTCGCATGGCGATATGCAGGCGCACCGACCCAAGGCGCTCCGGGTGGATCGGGCCTTGACGGCGCTGCTCACGGATCTGAAGCAGCGAGGTTTGTTCGAGCAAACCTTGGTCGTGATTTGCACTGAGTTTGGTCGGACGCCTTGGACGGACAGCAGCAACGGCAAGGGGCGAAACCATTTTGCCAAGGCGTTTAGCTGCCTCCTGGCTGGGGCGGGAGTAAAAGGTGGAATGGCGCATGGTGAGACGGACGAGTTTGGTGCTTCGATCGTGAAGGATCCGGTTCATGTTCACGACTATCATGCCACGATTCTGCATCTAATGGGGCTGGAGCACACCCGATTGACCTATCGCTATGGCGGTCGAGACTTTCGGCTGACAGATGTTTCGGGCGAAGTGATCCAGGCGGTCCTGCGATCAGCCGGTTAGGCGCAAACATGGCAAACCATATTCATTTAGTGGCCCTGGCTCTCATCGGTTCCTTGAGTCTGGCTGTCCGCCTTCCGGCCGCGATCCAACCCTGCCGGATTGAGGTGGTGGATCGGCAAAACGGGTGGCCTGTCCCTTTGGTGCAGCTTCGCACCACGCATCTGGTCACCTTTGTGACGGACAACGCTGGGGTGATCGCATTGGACGCACCGGAGTTGTTGGGTCGTGAAGTGTGGTTTGATGTCATCGGCCATGGGTATGGCCTGCCTAAGGACGGGTTCGGAATGTCGGGAGTTCGCCTTAAGCCCGAAAGTGGCGGAACACTGCGAGTCGAGGTTCATCGCTCCATCGTCGCCAAGCGCTTAGGTCGGTCGACCGGGGCTGGGATCTTCGCTGAGAGTCAAAAGCTGGGGCGTGAGCTGGACTGGCGGGAATCCGGCGTTTTCGGAAGTGACAGCGTCCAGAATGCGGTGCATCGAGGAAGGCTTTTCTGGGCTTGGGGAGACACCACGCTGCCGCACTACCCACTCGGAATCTTTGACATGAGCAGTGCGACGACCTCCCCGCAGCCGTTGGCCTCCTTTGAGCCTCCCTTGCGTCTGAAACTCGATTACTTTCGTGACTCCGACGGGAAACTGCGTGGCGTTGCTAAAATGCCCGGAACCGGTCCCACCTGGATGAGTGGCTATGTCAGCCTGCCGGACCGCAGCGGCACTTCCCGGCTCTGCGCGTGTTATATCAAGGTAAAGGGACATCTCGAGGCCTATGAATCGGGTCTTTGCGTTTGGAACGACCGGACGCAGGAATTTGACAAGCTCCGGGTGCTCTGGACCAAGACCCAGGAGTCTCCTAGGCAGCCTCCAGCCCCCGAAGGTCAGCCGGCGCTCTGGAAGGACGGCCAGGGTCGGGATTGGGTTCTCTTCGGCAATCCGCTTCCGGTATTGCGTTGTCCTGCTACATTCGAGGACTGGCAGAATCCTTCGCGTTGGGAGCTTCTTAAGCCCCAGCCGACACTTTCCTCCGCGAAGGATTTGCAGCCCGTCAAGCCCCATACCGGTCACATTGCCTGGAACGACTACCGAAAGCGTTGGGTGACCGTCTTTATGGAGAAAGGTGGCAAGCCGTCGAGTCTCGGCGAGCTGTGGTATGCGGAGGCGGATGCGCCGACAGGACCATGGGGCCGTGCGGTGAAGGTTCTTTCGCACGACAACTACACCTTTTACAACCCGCGTTTGCACCCTGAATTCACGCCGACGAACTCCCCGATTCTTATTTTCGAAGGGACATATACAGCCGAATTCGCCGATCGGCCGGTTCCTACCCCCCGCTATAACTACAATCAGATCCTTTACCGACTCGATCTGGACGATCCGGCCTTGGCAGGCGCCCAACGCCCCTAAGGCTATCCCCCCCATCCACCTATTGCTCTTGACGCTCAAACCAACTTCGAACCGCACGCTGTGCCTTCTAGCAGGCCGTCGGACTAAGAATATCGTTTTATAAGTTGACCACCATGGCTATTCCTTGATTCCAGGGTCTCTGGACGTCGGCCTGCCAGAATTCAAAATCCGGCTGCCGGGTCAGAATCGGTCTTTTTGCCTCAACTCATCTCGCTCCGTCTTCAAGGAAACCAACAGCGGACAGGCTGCTAGCGACAGAAGAAAAGGACGATCAGTTGCGCGACCAGGATACGCAACAGCATCGTGAAGGGGTAAACCGTGGCGTAGGCTACCGACGGAGCATCAGATTTGTTGACAGCGTTAGCGAAGGCCAACGCAGGTGGATCGGTCATGCTCCCCGCCAGCAACCCACAGAGGGACACAAAGTTGAGCTTCATCACTCGACGCGCCAGCAGAGACACCACCAGGAGTGGAATGAGTGTGATGCAAGCTCCGGTTGCCAGCCAAACGAGGCCCTCCCCGCTCAGTAGCACGTGGAAAAAGTGCTCTCCCGCTTTCAAGCCCGCGCAGGCCAGAAACAGGGCGATGCCGAACTCCCGCAGCAGCACGTTGGCGTTGGCTGGCATGTGCCAAACCAGAGGTCCAATGCGGCCAATCCGGCTCAGGAGGATGGCGACGATCAGCGGTCCTCCAGCCAAACCCAAGCGCACCGGGGTGGGGACACCCGGGAGGGAGATGGGATAGAGACCGGCTAGCACGCCTAGTAGGATGCCCAGGAAAACGGGAATCAGGTCCGTGTAGCTGAGGTCTTTGAGCGAATTGCCCAGCAGGACTGCGGCTTTGGACATATCCTCCTGAGGCCCAACGATTCTAAGCATATCCCCGAACTGCAATCGCAGGTTGGGGACCGCGGTCATTTCGATGCCAGCTCTGGTGACACGGGTGATAGTGACGCCGAATCGTTCCGTAAAGCCCAGCTCGCGCAAGGTTTTGCCCAAAATCTGTTTGTTGGTGACGACAAACCTTTGGTCGGTGACGGCACCTACTCCTTTCTTGAGGTCCTCGCTCGTCTCCCGCCCGACGATCAGGCTGAAGTCATCCAGGGCCGTCCGGGTACCAACGGCCAGAACTACGTCTCCCACATGGATGACGGTATTGCTGTCGGCGGAGGAGACTTCGACCTCACCAACATAGCGGATGCGGGAGATGACGATCTCAAGCTGGGATTTGCCCGGAATCTGATGGAGTTTGAGCCCGTTCAGGTTGGGGTTCGTGACGATTAGGTTGCGTCGCTCCAAGGTCTCGGTCTTGGAGGCTTGTTCCTTGCTGAGTGCGGCACTTTCGCTCGGCAGATCGATCCTCAACGCCCAGCGGAGCCCCACCATGGCGAGGATGATGCCCAGGATGCCGAAAGGGTAAGCCACCGCGTAACCCATGGCCGGCAGGCCCTGGCGCGAGGCCTCAACATCGGGCAGACTGCGTAGTGCCTCCTGCGCCGCTCCCAAGGCCGGAGTATTTGTGGTAGCCCCGGTGAAAATTCCCACGGCCGCTGCTAGATCGATGTTCAGCAGCCAGGAGATGCTTATCGTGACCAGCGCACCCAGCAACACGACCAGCGCCGCAAGAAAATTCAACGGGAGTCCTTGCCGTCGCAGCGAGGTGAAGAAGCCAGGACCTACCTGCATCCCAATGGTATAAACGAACAGGATGAGCCCGAAGTCGCGAATGAAGGGCAGCAATTCCGGCGAAATCGAGAGTCCTAGTCGACTGGCCAGGATGCCTACAAACAACACGCCAGCGACTCCCAGGCGAATCCCCCCCAATCGCAAACTGCCCAGTGCCAGGCCACCTGCGGCCACCAAGGCGATCACCACCAGCGCTTTCGCGATCGGTTGCTCATCTAACAAATGGAACACCACGGTCATAAATTGAACGGACAAAAGGGGAAGCGGGGCAGGGGATTTTGCCACACGCCAGCTGGATCCTGAGGCGAAACGCAGGCCGTGACAAGCACGGAACCGCGCTGAGACTGTTACGGACTCGTAACCGAATAGCAGTGAAGCTGCCACTCACTGTCTACAAATTGAACCACACGATGAGTGGGACACCCGACTGGGATTCTGGGCTGCTGGATCTTCTCTGGCGGCAACTGACATCGCTCCGTTCAGACCTTGAGCAGGCGGAACGGCGGGCGGAACGTCTGCTGCGCCAGGTGCATCCTACCCAGTTGGCCAGTGCCAAGAATTTGGTGCACTATCTCGCGATGCGCCAGCATGATTTGCGCAGCTTGCAAGAGGGGTTGGCCGCAGTGGGGCTATCATCCCTGGGAAGAGCTGAGTCTCATGTGCTGGCGACTATCGACTCAGTCATCGCTATCTTGGAAAGTTTGCTCTCGAAGAAGCGCCAGACCGCGGTTCGTTCGCTAGAAGTAAGTTTTCGGGAGGGCCGATCTCTGTTGAAAACGCGGGCGGAGGAGTTGTTAGGCCGAAAGCCTGCCCCGCGATTTGTCCGCATCATGGTGACGATGTCTGAGGAGGCGGCGACCTGCCCGCTGTTGATGGAGGAATTGCTCCTGGCAGGAATGAACTGCCTCAGAATCAATTGTGCCCACGATGATTCCCGGGTCTGGTCGCAAATGATTCAGAACCTGCGGCAAGCGGAAACCAAGGTGGGTCGCAACTGCCGGATACATATGGACCTGGCCGGACCCAAAATTCGGACTGGCCCCATCGAGTCCTGTGACGCGGTCATTAAGTGGAAACCTAGTCGCGACGCCATGGGGCGCGTGGTAAAGGCCGCGAAGATCTGGATGACGGTTGATGATCACCCTGAGCCTCCATCCAGCAACGCCGCTGCGACAGTTCCTGTCCCGAAGGAATGGTTGTCGAGATTAAGAGTCGGCGATGCTGTCCGTTTCACCGATCTGCGCGCCAAGCGCCGACTCTTGGTGATCGTGGCCCGTGAGGGAAGTGGATGGTGGGCCGAATCGAGCAAGACCGCGTTCATTGGAGCTGGGACCAAACTCCGCCTGATTCGGGGGACAGACGATCGTAAGCAGAAGCGGCCGAAGGAATCGGAAACATGCGTGTCGGCGCTCGCTCCGGAGGGGCAACCGATCGTGCTCAAGGTCGGCGACTTGCTGCACCTGAGCCGTTCCCTCAGGCCCGGACGGCCTGCTCGCGTTACACCCGGGGGGCGAGTCTCCCGTCCAGCGAGAATCGGTTGCACCGCTCCAGAGGTCTTTCTGGATGTGAAGGCCGGTGAGGAAGTTTGGTTCGATGATGGGAAGATCGGTGGCATCATCGAGTCAGCACGTCCGGATCGGCTCAAGGTTCGGATAGTGCATGCCAGAGCGAAGGGCGAAAAACTCTGGGCGGACAAGGGCATAAACTTTCCCGGCAGCCGTCTCCGCCTTCGGGCCTTGACCGAGAAGGACGTCGAAGATCTTCCCTTCGTGGTCACAAACGCGGATCTGGTGGGTTACTCCTTTGTGCAGACGCCTGCCGACGTTGAGGCCATTCAAGCCCAGTTGAAGGGTCTCCAGGGAGAGCGCCTGGGGCTTGTACTCAAAATCGAAACCCGTAGCGCTTTCGAACAATTGCCCTACTTACTGTTGGCTGCCATGAGCTGTCCGGTGGTGGGAGTGATGATCGCCCGCGGGGATCTTGCCGTCGAGTGTGGTTACGAACGATTGGCGGAGATACAGGAGGAGATTCTTTGGGTTTGCGAAGCCGCCCACATGCCGGTGATCTGGGCTACTCAGGTGTTGGAGAGTCTCGCCCGCGACGGTCTGCCCTCGCGCGCGGAGGTAACCGATGCCGCTATGGGTGTTCGTGCGGAGTGCGTGATGCTGAATAAGGGCCCACAGTTGGTGGCGGCGGTACGAGCCTTGGATGGTATATTGCGCCGGATGGAGGCGCATCAGAATAAGAAAGCGTCGATGCTGCGATCCTTAGAGGTGGCGCGGAGTTTCAACCCCGTCATCCAACCAGGACCACGCCGAGTTCGCGACCCTCGTCCCAAACTGGTGGCATCGGCACTTTCGCATGGCAGGGGCGTTCACTTCGATGCCCATTAGCCTAGAACCGGAGATGGACTCACCACGGATTGCACGGATAACACGGATTCAGAAGGCGTTGTGACATTCTTGAGCACGAGTTCGCACTCCCTCTCAGAGTGATGAGGGTCTGGCCTCCAAGTCTTTGCGGATCCGTGGCATCTGTGAAATCCCGTGGTTTCCATTCTCCTGCTTAGGATTAGGAGGCGCTTCCCCTCTCTACCCCAATTGACCGGATGGATGTTTTGCTTTGGGCGGGGATGAACTCGTACAAAAAACAAGTCCGGCCGACGGCCGCTTGAAGAAGTCCGGGTCCAAGCCCGGGATCGAGGCGGCCATCAGCAGGACGATACGTGATAGACGCCGCTGCCCTCCATTTATCACGAGGATCTTCGTTACAATTCTGTAACGAAGGCCTCGGTACCCGGCAGGACCCTGCCCCGCCGCTCGGCATCCCGGTGGGCCCCCGCCTGGCCCAACCAGCAAAAAGGCCACCTCCCTGAGGAGGTGGCCTTGCGATTCGGTCGGGCTGCTAAAGCAGTCCGATTAGTAGGTGATCGTCACCGTGTTGCCCTGAACGGTGATGCCCTTGATGGTTACCGCCGATTCCGAGCTCACACGGTAGAAGCGGGCCGATCCGCTCACCGCGACGCTGATGGTCTTGGCAGCGGGGTCGACCGTGGCCGATGCTTCCTTGGCAAACGGCCCATTTACCGAAGCCGAGCTAAACAGTTCGGTGGTCGAGACGTCGTCTGTGGGGATGGTCCCGGCCACGAGTCCGGCGATCTGCGCCGTGCTCAACGGGCTACCGAACACCATGAAGTCGTCCAGTTTACCGCGTGTCGCCGGGGTGGTCGTGCTGTTTCCGATGATGACCTCGGTGTAGTCTCCCGGCAGAGGCAGCGTGCCGGTGCCTTCGAGGAAGAGTTCACCATCGATGTAGATCCGCTTCACCGAGCCGTCCTTGACAAAGGCATAGTGGTGCCAGGTCAGGAAATCGAACTCGGCCGATGCGGTCTTGTTGATCCGTTGGTCTCCGCCGCAGCAACCCGCGGTGTCGAAGTACAGGGTCCGATCACTCCACGGCGTATGCCCGGAAATCCCGCGTCCACCCCCCGAGATGGGAGATTGGAACCAGAATCCGAAGCTGCTTCCGACGGTCGTGAGCTGTTGCCAGTAGGCGACGGTGACCTGATTCAATGCGCCAAGGGGCTGAGCCCACACTCCGTCGACTCGAATCTTCTGCGAGCCGCCGTCGGCACCGAAGTCGACGGCGTAGTCGCCAGATTGGCCGGTATGACCGGCGGCATCCTCGGTATAGACCACACCGCTCTCCAGAGTTCCCGTGAGGCCTTGAATGCGGTCGGTCGCCAGATCTGCTGCCGAGGGATCGTTGAAGTCCCAGTGCGCCATCAGGTTGACTTTACCAACCTTAAGAGGCGCGGAATCTGCCGAAACTGGCGAGAAACCGAGGGTGATCTCCAGCCCGTCATTGAATCGATCGCCATCGGTATCCGCCTTGTTGGGGTTGGTCCCGGGGTTGGTGTTGTCCAGGAAGACGCCGGTGTTTGTTTCGACGGCATCGCCGAGACCGTCGGCGTCGGAATCCACCGAGTTGGGACTGGTGCCTCGGTTCGAATTGCTAACCCAAATGCCGGTGCCCGTTTCGACCCCATCCTGCAGCCCGTCGCCGTCAGAATCCGGATTCTTAGGATCGGTTCCCGCTCGGAATTCTTGAAGGTTCGTCGCTCCATCGGAATCTGGGTCGTTGCTCGCATCCGCCGGCGAGTTCAGATTCAGGCCGAACGCATTTTCCCACAAATCGCTCATCCCATCACCGTCGGTATCCGCGGAGAGCTGCGTGGGCAGCAACGCGCCGCTCGCGAGTGCCGCGATCTCGGCGGGATCCAAGGCCTTGGCAAAAATCGCGAAATCATCGATCAGTCCACGAGCGCTGTTAAAGCCAGGCCCGCCACCGATATACGCTCGATCGAAATCCACCGGGAGCTTCGCCGTGCTGTTCCCTTCGAGGAAGAGCACGCCGTCAATCCAGATCTGCTTCTTGCTGCCGCGTTTCACAAAGACGTAGTGATGCCAGACCGAGAAGTCGAACTCGGCATCGACCGCTTGGTTGATCCGCTGAGTGGCAGCATCGCAGCATCCCGCAGTGTCCCAGTAAATGTTGCGGTTGCTCCAGGGGTTGTGAGTGGCAGCTCCACGGCCTCCTCCCGATGATGGAGAATTCAGCCAAGCGGACATGGTATCCGGTGTCTCGCTGAGGGATTGCCAGTAGGAGATCGTGATGGCATCGCCCACTCCAGCTGCAGAGGCGAACTGTCCGGGAGCCTCTGCTCTCGCCAGAGTTCCACCCAGGGTCACGAGGTCAAGGGCACGGTCACCTGCCGCACCCGTACGACCGGCGCTGTCGGCCGAGAAGTCGGCGTTCCCAGTGAGGTTGGCCACCAGGCCGTGAGCCTTGTCGGCGGTCGAGCCAGCCACGCTCGCGTCGTTGAAGTCCCAGTAGGCTAGCAGGTTGACGTTGTCGACCTTGATCGGAGTGGCGCTCGACTTAGTGGGATCAGATCCGAGCTGCACCTCCGCTCCATCCGGAAACGTGTCGCCATCGCTGTCCTTCAGCAGCGGGTTGGAGCCCGTGTTGCTGGCGCTCACGTAAGTGCCGGTTCCCGTCTCGGCTCCGTCCTGAACACCATCCCCATCGGTATCCGGGTTGAGGCGGTTGGTGCCGGTGTTGTTGGCATCCACAAACACACCCGTCCCGGTCTCCGCTCCGTCCTTGGCGCCGTCCCCGTCCGTGTCGGGGTTGTTGGCCGCGGTGAAGGCCAGATACTCCTGCAGATTGTTCAAACCATCGGCATCCGCATCCAGATTGCCGTCGGCGACTGCCTTGTTGAGCCCGTTCTCGTCCTCATACCAATCGGGAACTCCGTCCCCATCGGTGTCCGGCGAAAGCGCATCCGGCGAGATGCTGCCTGAGGCTAGGGCTACGATATCCGCTTCGTTCAGTCCGCTGCCGAAAACTGCGAAGTCATCCAACCAGCCTCGCATGCTGTTGGCACCACCCACTTCCGCCCCCATGAGGAATTGCGTGAAATCGGTGGGGAGGGGCGCCGCACTGTCTGACTCTGCCAGCTTCACGCCATCCATCCAGATCTCCTTGTGCTCCCCGCGCTTCAGCAAGGCGAAGTGATGCCAGGTGGTGAGATCCGCCCCGCCGGCGCTGATGTTCAACCGTTGTGGGCCACCACAGCAGCCGGCGGTGTCAAAATAGATCGTGCCGTCGCTCCAGGTGGAATGCACTTGGTTGCCGCGGAAGTTACCCGAGCTGGAGGGAGATACCATCCAGTAGGCGGAGCTGGCTGCAACGGCGGAGAGCTTCTGCCAGTAGACCACGGTCATGGTGTCCGCCGCGCCCGCGAAGTTCAGCCAGTTGGCGTTGTTGACGAGAACATACTGACCATCGCCAGCGGCCTGGCCTAGATCCATGGCGTAGTCGCCCGCCGCACCGGTTCGGCCTTCCGCATCGGCGCTATAAACGGCGCCCACGAGCTGGCCGGGGAAACCACGTAGCTTGTCCGCCGTGGAGGTTGAAACGGCCGGATCGTTGAAGTCCCAAAGCGCAAAAAGCTTGGGAATGTCCTGGGCTTGGCTAGGTAAGCTCGCTCCGGCAGCCAGCAGCAGGCCGAGGCAAGCACGCCTGGCTCCCGCGACAGATCGTGAGGGGTGATGAGTTTTCATGGGTTTCTGGTTACTTATTTGGGTACGCCCATCAATCCCACATCCCCTGCCTGTGGCCATGACACTACGTCAGTGCCTGCCGCAATGGCAGGTTGAATCCTGGATTCGAGGGGCTGATGGTTCCGGAATATGGGCAACCGTGGGCGGGGCGGACAAGAAAAAAGACGCGGCGGGTGGAAAAGGGGGGTGTCATTCGATTTGAGGTAGGGAGAGACTCCGTCGAGCCCTGATGGGCCCACGGTCCCCAGCAACACATTTCCAAGGGGATCGCTTTCCTGATCCGTGAGATCCGTGCCATCCGTGGTTAGTCCATCCCTGGCTTCAGGGTTATCTCCGCTCACTTTCTCCGGTAAAATGCCGATACCTCCACCGGACCAGCATAGGCTGGAAATGACCGATTTGACCCCAGAGAGTAAGCAAGAATGGACATTTCTCCAACACCGTGGGTAAGGTCCCGTAACTCCCAAGCCGAGCCTGTGCCACGACGTATGCGCTATCTTCAACCTGCTTTATTCCTGCGGTTACCCAACTGGATGCTGATTGTCCTTACCGCGACGGTCCTGGGCTTCCATCCCGTGGTGGCGGAGGTGATCATCACCGAGTTCGTGGCCAGCAATGATCATGGCCTTAAAGACGAGGATGGAGCCTCTTCGGATTGGATCGAGCTGCAGAACCAGGGACCTGGACCGGTAAATCTAGCGGGATGGTTTTTAACCGATGACGCCGGTGCTCTCACGAAGTGGCGTCTGCCTTCCACGAACCTCTTGGTCAACGATTTCTTGGTTGTTTTCGCCTCCGGGAAGAATCGAACTGCGGCCGGATCGCCCCTGCACGCGAACTTCAGTCTGTCGGCCAAGGGCGGTTACCTCGCTTTGGTGAAACCGGGGGGCGTTCTCAAAGCCTCGGAATTCAACGCTTATCCGCCCCAGGTTCAGGATGTCTCCTACGGTGTTCGCCAATCGGTTGAGCGCACAGTCTATGTCACCGATCAGGCGCCGCTTCGCTATCGGGTTCCGTCCGATGGCACTCTGGGCGACACCTGGACCTCCCCCGCGTTCGACGATTCCGCCTGGCTCATTGGAACCAACGGGGTCGGCTATCAGCGATTGAGTTCCGGGTTCGCGGTTCGATGGATCAAGGCCAGCCTGGCGGTCACGAACCTCAACACTGCCGAGGCCGTCCTTACCAATGCCGCCCTGAAGGTTTCGCAATCGGCGGAAAATCGGCCGACCATCAACTACCTGGGCACCGGCAACTCGGGACGCTATCGCCTGGACGCACCGTTTCCGGGAAGCGTCGCCACCAATGTGAATGTGGATGACTTTGTCCTGGAGGCCACGGGCATGCTTTCTATTCCGTCACCTGGTTTTTGGACCTTCGGGGTGCACAGTGATGCTGGATTTCGCCTGACGGTTGGGAACTTTACCGTGTCGAGCAATCGCACGACCGCTTCTGAAACCTTGGCGGCCTTCAATTTCGGAGTCGCCGGAGACTATCCCGTGCGCTTGATGATGTATGATCGTCTGGGGGGCTCGGAGGTCGAGCTTTATGCGGCCGCCGGCAACCGAACGGCATGGAGCAGCAACGATTTCGCCCTGGTGGGTGACGCGGGTCGTGGGGGATTGCCGGTGCGGTCCACTGTGGTCGTGGAGAATCAAGTGATTGCCTACGCGCCACTGATCCGAACCGACTTGGCGGATTCACTGGCCGGGCAAAGCACCACGGTCTATCTGCGGATCCCTTTCGCAGCGACGGGTGAGGTGGGGCAGCATTCGGGACTGGCTCTCCTGGCCCGCTACGACGATGGCTTCGTTGTCTCCCTCAACGGCACTCCAACGGCCTCTCGATTGGCGCCCCTCGCTCCCGTATGGAACTCGGCCGCGTCGGCTGCCCGAAGTCCGTCTTTGGCCGTATTCCCGGAAACGATAAATCTAACTCCCCACCTGGGTCTTCTCAAGCCCGGGGCGAACGTGCTCGCCATTCAGGGGCTTGTTCGCTCCAGCACCGATGCGGAGCAGCTCTGGACCGGAGAACTCGTCGGGTATCGTTATGCCAACAGCACGAATCAATACTTCGCTCAAGCTTCTCCGGGAACGTTCAACGAAGCTCCGGGGTATGCTTTCGTCTCGGATACCAAGTTCAGCCACGACCGCGGGTTCTACGAAACCAATTTCAGCCTGAGCATCACCTGTGAAACCCCGGGAGCTGTGATCCGGTTTACGACCAACGGATCGCCGCCTTCGCTGACCAACGGTTTTGTCTACTCCTCCCCCATTCCCATCGCCCGCACCACGACCATCCGCGCGGCCGCGTTCGCCCCAGGCTTCACGCCCTCCGCGGTCGACACTCACACCTACCTCTTCGTGGAGGATGTGGTGCAGCAGTCCCCCAATCGTCAGACGCCTCCCGGCTGGCCTGCAACTTGGGGGGCTAACACGGTTGATTATGGAATGGATCCCCGAATCGTGAATCATCCGGTCTATGGCCAGACCATTCGCGAGGACCTCAAGAGCCTTCCGTCATTCTCGATCGTCATGAGGCTCGACGATCTCTTTAACGCGACGCGTGGGATCTATGCCAATCCCAGCGAGGATGGAGCCGCTTGGGAGCGGGCCATGTCGTTGGAGCTGATCTATCCGGATGGACGCAAAGGATTTCAGGTGAACGGGGGGATCCGATTGCGTGGTGGGTTCAGCCGAAGCACGGACAACCCCAAACATGCATTCCGCTTCTTCTTTCGCGAGGAGTATGGAGCGGCGAAGCTGAATTTCCCGGTCTTTGGACCCGACGCCGCCGCGAGCTTCGATAAGTTCGATCTGCGAACCTTTCAGAACTATTCCTGGGCCTTTCAGGGAGACGCGCGCGGGTGTTTTATTCGCGACGTCTTTTCGCGCGACACCCAACTGGCTTTAGGACAGTCCTCAGCACACGGAGACTACTATCATCTTTACATCAATGGCGTCTATTGGGGTCTCTACAACACCGAAGAACGCCCCGAGGCGTCGTTTGGAGAATCCTACTTTGGGGGTAAGGAAGAGAACTACGACGTGGTCAAGGTGGAGGCTGGCCCCTACACGATTAATGCAACGGATGGCAACATGACCGCCTGGACGAATCTTTGGAAACAGGCCGAGTTGGGTCTGGCAACTGATGCCGCTTATGAGCGGATTCAAGGGAATAATCCCGACGGCACGCGCAACCCCGACTACCCGGTTTTATTGGATGTTGGAAATCTCATCGACTACATGCTGGTGATTCTTTTCGGCGGAAACCTGGATGCCCCCATCTCCGCGTTTCTGGGCAACAATTCTCCCAACAACTGGTACGGGATGCGGGATCGGGAAGGAGAGGGTGGATTCCGCTTTGTGGTTCATGACTCGGAGCACACCTTGCTGAACCTGTTTGAGGACCGCACCGGCATCCATCGGCAAGGGACTGGCTACGTCATTGATTTCGGCGCCGGAGCGAGTGTCGATACGAGCAATCCGCAACGGTTGTGGTTCAAATTGCATTCTAATCCGGAGTTTCGGCTGAAAGTGGCCGACCGTCTGCAGAAGTATTGCTTTAACGGAGGGCCGCTGACGGCCGAGGCGGCCCGGGTTCGATTCCAAAGGCGCATGGCGGAGATCGAGCGGGCGGTCATTTGTGAATCGGCGCGTTGGGGGGACTCCAAGCGCCCGACGGCCCCGTTTACGCAGGCTGATTGGCGGGCGGCGTGCGAGACTGTGCTCAATGATTTCTTGGTCAATCGGACCACCGTGATGATGGATCAGTTGATCGCCGACGGCCTCTATCCGGATCTCGCTCCTCCCGTGTTTAGTCAGTTCGGCGGACTGCTCCCCCTAGGCGGGCTTGTGAGCCTGAGCAACCCCAACGGCGAAGGGACTATTGTCTACACGCTGGATGGATCGGACCCACGCCGACGTGGGGGGGAGATTGCCGCTTCGGCCACACCTTACTCGACGCCCATTTCCCTGTTGGGCTACACCAAGATTCGCGCACGGGTTAAGAGTGGATCGAATTGGAGCGCCCTGGTTGAACCTGAGTTTTACGCTGATCAAGACTTCTCCGCGCTGCGGTTGACTGAGGTTATGTATCATCCCGCCGATCTCGGAGATGTTTCGGGCGATGAACTGGAATTCATCGAGCTCAAAAATGTCGGGTTGGAGACGTTGGATTTGACCGGGTTTTTCTTCGGCTCGGGCGTGACCTTTGAATTCGCCGCGGGTACCGCGGTCTCGCCCGGCCAGTTCATCGTTCTGGGTCGCAACCAGGCGCTGTTGGAGTCACGTTATCCCGGGCTGAAAGTGACGGGGGCGTACGTCGGGCGTCTGGACAACGCAGGCGAGGCCCTGACGCTGAGTCATCCGGTGGCCGGGGCAGTCTGGTCTTTCTCTTATGGGGATCGAGCACCGTGGCCGGTGACTCCCGACGGTCTGGGATTTTCCTTGGTGCTAAAGGATCCCGACGCCCGCACTGGCTTCAACCATCCCCTCGCCTGGCGGACGAGCAGCCTCCCCGGGGGCTCCCCCGGGAAGGACGATCCGGCCAACACGATACCTCCCATTGTCATCAACGAGATTCTGACCGCGGGCTTGGGGAACCAGACGGATCAAGTGGAACTCTTCAACCCAACGGCTTCCTCGGTGAGCCTCGCGGGATGGTGGTTGACGGATGACCCCGCGGTCCCCCGCAAGTTCCGCTTCCCCGCCGGGGCGTCCATTGCTGCAGGCGGCTTCACGGTTCTGAGCGAGGCTCAGTTCAATCCCAGCCCAGGTTCGCTCACGAGTTTTTCGTTCAACAGCGAAGGAGACTCGGTTTACCTATTCTCTGGCGATGCCAGTGGCGAGTTGACGGGCTACAGTGATGGATTTGGATTCGGCGCCGCTCAGAAGGGCGTGTCCTTCGGACGATACCTTACCAGCATTCCCGAGGTGCACTACCCCGCCCAGGTCGCGCACAGTTTCGGGGCAGTCAATTTGGGACCGCAGATCGGTCCGATCGTTATCTCCGAGGTCATGTATCATCCGCGCCCAGGACAGGATGAGTTTGTAGAGCTGGGAAACATTTCGAGCCAGCCTGTGCTGCTTTACGATGCGGCGTATCCGACCAACACCTGGAGGTTGAGCGGTCTTGGTTTCTCGTTCCCAGCCAATGTGACCTTGTCGCCTGGGGAAACGCTCCTGGTGGTGGGGATCGAGCCGGATCTCTTCCGTGCCAAGTACCGGGTGCCGGCTTCCGTCTCCGTGTTCGGTCCGTGGACCGGCGCGCTACAGGATGATGGCGAACGACTCGAGCTATCCATGCCCGGGCAACCATCCACCAATGGAGTTCCTTCGATCACCATCGATACCCTTCGCTATGCGCCCCAGGTTCCTTGGCCAGCGGCTGCTAATGGTCAAGGGCCTTCTCTCCAACGCGTTCGTCTCGATCAGTATGCTGACGACCCGGCTAATTGGTTTGTCTCGGGAATGTCGCCCGGCCGAACGAATCGGGTCAATCAGCTCCCACAGGTCAGCCTGACTTCCCCAGCGGGCGGATCCATCTATACCGCTCCCGTAGACCTCACTCTGACAGTGTTGGTAGGCGACTCCGATGGCGAGCCGGTGCTGGTTGAATACTTCGTCGATGGGCAGAAGATTGGTGAAACGAGCACCAGCCCCTTTGATTTTCGGTGGATGAATGTTCCCACCGGTTCCCTAACCATCACCGCTCGAGTGACTGACGATGGCTTTTCGAGCGCCCTCTCTGAGCCGCTGCAACTGCGGGTCAATCCGGCCCCGCCGGGCAATGGCATTGGTCTCAAGGCGGAGTACTTTACCGGCACGCGTCCCGGATCGACCCGGGCCCGGCTGACGCGGGTAGATCCGGTGGTGGACAACCATTGGGGCGCTGGCTCGCCGGCGTCGGGACTACCGGTGGATCAGTTCTCAATACGGTGGTCCGGATTTGTGCAGGCGCAGTATTCCGGCGAGCACAGCTTCTTTACGATCTCCGACGACGGGATTCGATTGTGGATTAATAATGAGCCGCTGGTCGATAACTGGACGGACCATGGCGACACCGAGAACAGCGGAACCATCAGCTTGATCGCGGGACAGCGGTATGAGCTGCGTCTGGAATATTACGAAAACGGTGGCGGAGCGACGGCTTCGCTGGCGTGGTCGGCACCGAATCTCCCGAAACAAGTCATCCCCACATCCCAGCTCTACCCCATCGCCGGTGAACTGGAGTCGCCCTTGCTGCTGACTCCTCCGCAACCGCTGGCGGTTGCAGTCGGTGCTTCTGCCAGTTTTAGCGTCGCGGCGGTCGGAGTTGGAACCCTTCAATACCAGTGGCGGTTCAACGGAGCTCCCATCAACGGCGCAACCAGCAACGTGTTCACCATCGCGAGCGCTCAGCCGACGAGCGAAGGGAACTATGACGTGGTCGTGCGCGACGATCTCAGGTCAGAAACCAGCCCGGCGGTGTCGCTCCGGACCTTGACCAAGCCGGCTGTGATTCAGCATCCGTTAAGCCTTACCGCGGTGGAGGGCGAGACCGTGATCTTCGTCGTCGAAACCACGGGGGGAGAACCGTTGACTTATCGGTGGCGAAAGGGAGCAGCTGCGGTAACCAACTATCTCGAGTTTCTCAGCTCCGCATTCTACGTCATCACCAACGTGCAATCCGGCCATGGAGGTTTCTACTCGGTCAATGTGTCCAATCAGGTCGGAGTGGCGACGAGTTCATCGGCGTCCCTCACCATCCTGTCCGACGCCGACGGAGATCATATGGCGGATGTTTGGGAGGTGGCGCATGGGTTGTCGACCAGCACCGCGGCCGATGCGGCTTTGGACCCCGATAACGACGGAATGAGCAATCTTCAGGAGTATCTGGCGGACACGGATCCGAACGATCACGAGAGTCAGCTGCGGTTGAGTGCCGTTGCGGACGATGCCGGGCGGGTGATCCTTTCGTTTGTGGCCCGGTCCAACCGAACCTACACCGTCCAAGTCAGTGCGCAGACCGCTGGATCCTCGTGGAGTAATTGGGTCCATTTGCTGCCTCGCAGCACGAATAGAACGGAAGTCCTGGCCGATCCCGCTTCACCGGATCCTGTGCGCATCTATCGGTTGATCACACCCTGGCCGGTCTGGCGGTAATGGTCTCAATGGACTCTCGCCCCACCGTGTGACGATTGGGGGTAGGGAGAGACTCCGTCGAGCCCTGACGAGCCCACGGCTCTCGAGGCAGAGCTTGAAGCCGCCGCTGTCGGTCTCTAGTTTCTTCGGCAGTGAAACTTGCGCTGATTCGACGTCGCTTTTCCTCCGTAGGAGGAGCGGAGCTGTACGTGCAGCGCCTCGTTGCCAGTTTGGCAGAAGCTGGTCACGAGCTTCATTTTTTTACCGAAGAGTGGGATTCGCCTCCGGAGGGAACAAGGGTTTATCTCGTGTCAGCCAGCGCATCGCGAGCTTTGCGTAGCGTCGGTTTCGCCGAGCAGGTCGACCGCAGGCTTCAATCCCAACGCTTTGACTGTGTGTTCAGCTTCGAGCGCACGCTTCGGCAGGATGTGTATCGCGCGGGAGATGGGGTGCATCGTGCGTGGCTGAACCAGCGTCGGCGCTTTGCCCCCTGGTATCAGAAGCCCTTCACTCAATGGGGTGGGTTTCACCGCAACATGCTGGCGTTGGAAGCCCAGACCTTCGACCCCAGCCGCACCCGACGAATCATTGTCAATTCCGAGATGGTGCGACGGGAGATCCTGGAGTTCTTTCCCTTTCCGGAGGAACGCATCCATCTGGTGCGAAATGGCATCGATGTCCCGCGATTTCAGAGCGGCCGTCGTGACGAGACGCGCAAGCGCTTTGGTTTTACTGAAAAGGACTTCGTGATTCTGTTCGTGGGGTCAGGATGGGAGCGCAAGGGGCTGAAGTATGTGCTGCAGGCTGTGGATCAGTTTGGAGTCAAACAAGGCCTTGAGATCTTGGAGAATGAATGGAACGGGGAAGGTAAGCCGCCCCGTCGCATGGCCAAAACTCCCGTCAAGTTGTTGGTGGTTGGCAAAGGGCGTCTGCCCTATTTGACGTCGAAGGATTTTGTCTTTGCGGGTGCGATGCCGGATGTGGAGAACGCTTACGCTGCCGCGGATCTTTTTCTGTTCCCCCCCATATACGAGCCGTCGGCAAACGTCGTGTTCGAGGCCATGGCCGCGGGTTTGCCGGTGATCAGTTCGGTTCAGAATGGCTCGTCCGAGCTCATCGTTGAAGGGGTCAATGGCACCGTGGTTTCGGATCCCTCCAACGTCCCCGGACTGGTGAATGCGATCGCCTATTGGTTTTCCCAGCGATTCATGCTGCGCCCGGTGGACTCAGACCAGCTCCGCCTGGAGCGCAATGTGGAGGAGACCCTCCAAGTGCTGGAGTTGGCAGCCTCCGAGCGGCGAAAGGATTGAGAGTGACGAGTGACCCAGAGAAGGGCACGGCCTAACCCGATGGTCTCACACTAAGCCACAAAGGCGCGGAGAGGAACCAACTGGGAAGCAGGAAAGGTAACCACGGATTTCACGGATGACTCGGATGGGAAATAATTCATGTGCTCAGGGATCCTGTTCCTGATCCGTGTGTTCCGTGTGATCCGCGGGCAACATCTCTCCCTCCCCCTCGTGATCGTGATCGTAATCGTAATCGTAATCGCCCCCTCCGTCGGAAACTCGTCCCTCGTCCCCCCCCCAGTCATCGGAGCAGATAGTTCCCGTCCAGCCCCAGCACCCATTCCGCACTAGCACTTTCGATACTCCTGCATCATATTTAGATAGCTCGAAAAAAGTTTTGAAAATATTTTGACAAATGGGGGGGGGGTACAGATTAGGTTGATTCCAGAATCAAGAGGTAAAGATGCAATGAGCGTCCGGGCTTTGACGCTGCGCACAATTCACATCACGCATGTCGCTCTTACAAGCACTGATCCAAGATCCGGTTCGGATGAACGTGTATGTTGCGCTCAGGACCGACGGTCAAGCCGGGGATGGTACCGAAGCGCAACCTTTTGACGGGTCCGTCCTGCAAAACCTATCGCCGCCGGCCAGTGTGACCGTTGTAAGGACGAGCTCCTTGGATCCGACTATTGCAACCACGGCTGTCGCAACCACGACGGTTGACCACGGCTATGAAAGCGGCGATATCATCCTTCTAGAAGGCTTTTCGACAAGCGCAGCTTATCAGATTCTGGGGGCTTTTTCGATCACCAAGACTGGAGCGAAAACCTTTACATTCAGGACCTTCGTGCCTGCAGATGCTACCACTGCTGGTACATACTCTGGAGGTACCTGCCGCAAGGACCCATATCGGTTCGATGCGGTGATGCGGTCGTTGTCGACACTGGGACCTATTGCGGTATGGCTGGGACCCGGGACCTTCGAGACCAAGGGAAGCGAAGATTGCTTGGGTGGGGTTCTAGCCGGTGGACAGCCAGCCGCCAGTTGGAGACCGTGGTCGGGGCTGAAGATCAGGGGCTCTGGCATGCGTGTGACGACCTTGAAGCTGGTGCAGGCGGCGTTTCTTAATCGACCTTATTATGCCATTGGACGTGCGACGATGACCTTGGCTTTTCAACCCTTGATCGCGTTCAGCGCTGAAGATTTCACCATCGATTGTAACATCGCTGGACAGGTGAATTCACAACTTTCCTGTGCCGCGATCTTCATCCGAGGGAGTCAGACGCGGATCCGGAGAATTCGAGTGATTAACTTCGGACGACAGGGTAACCCGGTTCCCAATACTCAGGAATGTTTCGTGATCGGGGTCGGTGGATCTGAATACATCACCAGTCTGACGGACGGACAGCGCTACAACTGCGTTGTGGAGGAATGCGTGATTGAACAGCCCGGGCTCAGAAGTGTGCGGGAAACGACCTGCCTCCATCTGTTCAGTAGCCGAGCGGCTTTGTCCCGGGGAGGATCGCCGACGGTGTATAACGGTTTCAGCGCCTTTAACCGATCGTGCGTGTTCCGCAATAACTACGTCAACTGCGAGTACGTGGAGAATCCGGTTTCTATTGGGTCCCTGGTGACTCCCGCGACGGGAACGCAGGCCACGGTGACCACTCGAACGTCCCACGGACTCTCAGCTGGGAATTGGTTTCGACTGTATGGCGCTTTCTACAATAATGGCTACGACAATGACTTTGTAGGCTCGTTTCAGGTCGACGCGAGCCCGGTCCCCACTGCCACCACCTTCAGCTACACTCCATCGGGCAGCATCCCTCGCAATACTTCACCCATGGCTGGCAGCCAAATGTGGTTAGGCAGATTTCCGAGCATGCGAGTGGCGGTGAGCCAAACCACGCCATTTCCCAGCCTCACACAGATCACGACCACACCGAACGAGTGGGAATTGACGGTGGCAACTGAGACTGCACACTTCTTGCTCCCCGGTAGCACCGTAGTGATAGAGGGAACCAAGCCCGCTGCCCCTACCTCTGGGGATAATCAAACCATTAACGCTGAATGGACCGTTGTGGCGAATGGGAACGGTCTGACTCGAAGAGGATTCAAGTGTAGGCGGATCTACGCAACGGGGAAGGACCCTTCCCTCTCCGGCACACTTTCCGACCTCACACAGGGTGCTTGCGGAGTTGTTTTCCAAGCGCTTGCTATGTCTGGAGCCACGTCTTCAGTCATCGAAGGGAATCAGATCTCCCACTGTCAGTCTGCGGGTCCCTACAACGACACGGCCGCGACTGGAAGTTTGGTGATCCGGAACAATCAGTTTAGGTGGGTGCGACGGGGGCCGAATTACAACATGGGACGGAATTCGAACACCGAACTTGGGGCCGCTCCACAGGTTTCCGCCTCTTCACTTGAAGCTCTAGCAGGAGAAACATTCGCCACGTTCACCGTAAAGCATTTGGATAATACAGGTGGTAGTCCCAATCCGGTCGCTGTTCCGCATGGCCTGGTAGTAGGCCAACCGATAGCTATAATAGGGGCAACAGTGGGTGGCGTTCCTAGCGCGCTTTTCAACATCATCTCCACCGTTCGGAGTGTAAGCCTCGATAATAATTCGTTCACGTATGCCTTGAACACCATACCGATGTTTAATGTGACGGCTGACAACCCCACACCCCCCACACGTCCGCCGGAAGTGATTTCATGCAATTTCACTCGAGACCTTTTGATTGAGAACAACGCGATCGAGCTCATTCCCACCGGGGTTTCGTCGTCGCAGCGCTCGATTGCCATCAGGTGCCTTGCAACCCCTACTGGGCCGTTCAATCCGCCTGCTCCGGATCCCTATGTTCCCGATAGATTCAGGGCCTTCGGGAATGTGCAGATCCAGAATAACCTAGTGCGGTACGTGACATCTCCAGACGGATCGTCATTGCCTGGAGATGTATCCCAAGACAAGGCAGTGGACCTAGCTTACGTCATCAATGGCAATGTTGAGAACAACGTGATCGATGTAGCGAATCAGCTTCCCATGAGCCATTGGCGATCTAACTCAGTTGTATATTTCAATAATCGCAAGTCATCCGGGCAGCTGATTCAAGGGGCCCTGCAAGATCCGGCTGGCTCGCCATTCTATCCGGTCCAAGAGTTGAGCACGTTGATTGAGGACGCTATGGCACTAGCGCTTTTGTAGGTAATGTATGAAGACACTTCGTTTGTATTATTTCGGGCTGGTTTGTCTGCTCTCCGCTGCGCAGAGCTTCGCTGCCTCTCCTCCTCCGTGGTTCTTTGCACCAGTTGTTCCTAAAAACCTGAACGAGACCACCGAGGGAGCAGGAGCCACGGTTATCCCATTTGGCACTTTTCCATCCCCTAACTTTCATGAATGCGAATCGTGTCGATTTCAACAGGTCATCGCTGCAAGTGAATTCAGCGAGGGACCGCAGGAAAATGGCTTTATTTACTCTATACTCCCCAGGGGGGATACTTGCAATCAGGAGGGCACTTCACTCGATGGCGTCGTGATAAGGCTCTCCACGACTTCGAAGGAACCGGACAACCTCTCGCTGAGGTTTGCTGAGAACATCGGTCCGGATGAAAGGGTTGTGCTTCGAGGCTCGGTTGGCGTATATGGAGGGGGCGACTGTGTGGGTGGGCCGGCAAGGTTCCTCAACAACTGGTGGATTCTCAGCAACTCCTTTCCTTATTCGCCACTGAAAGGCAACCTGCTAATCGATATCGAATACTCAAGGAAGATGCCTGATTTCGATAGACTTGGGCCCACGATGGACGCGCAAGCAGACCTCGCAGATGGGATATCGATGATTTACGGGTGTCCAAACACCGCTGAAGTTGCAAAGGAGGCTCTGACCACGGGGCTGATTTTTCAGTTCTTTATCGTGCGACCTGCGTTGACTGTGCAGGATCAGGCAGACTCGATATTGCTGAAATGGTCTCACAGGCTTCCTCACTTTCGTCTTCAAGCTGCCCAGGTTGTTGGAAACAGCCTCGCTTGGAGCGACTACGGGACGGAGGAGTGGCCCAATGATTTAGACACTAATTATGCAACCCTCAAGAAGTCCGCATTGGGCGATACCCGCTACTTCCGCCTTTACTCGGATTCTCCGGCACCATCCCAGCTCCCCTAGCCCCACCACACCATGTCACTGCTTGATGCCCTCCTCCTCGATCCGCAACGAACCGACACCCTTGTCGCTCTCTGCAACGATGGCCAATGAATCCTGGAAGTCGTCCGAAAGGTAATACTTTACTTTGAGGTGGCCCCAATAGTCCGGCCACTTGGAGGGTTAGTTAAGCTATGGTGGCTTGGTGTGGGAAAGGTGTAGTCCATCAGAGATGGAGTCTCAATGTTTTAGTTTCGGTGTGTCGTTGGAGATTTGGAATTTCGGCTGCC
>JAEUHE010000148.1 GCA_016793885.1 Verrucomicrobiales bacterium | reverse complement strand
ATTCAGATCTGTTTCGAGACGGGTAAAGCCGCATTTCCGGATGAACTCTTCCCGTGTGCGGTATCTGGGAAGAGGGTTGTTTCCAGCGCCTTGCGAATCTGCTCTGTCACGGGAGACGCCGTTCTGGAGAAGCTGATGATTCAGTGCGCGGTCACCGGCCGGTGGTTGCGACAAGACCTAAGCTCCGCCTCCGAAAAGTCGGGGCGACTGGGGCATCCGGATACTGTCCGGCGATGCCCCTGGACCGGCATGGATCTTTTGTCCGATGAGGTTCGGGCCTGTTCTCTGACAGGCCTGGAGATGGAAACATCCCTGGTGGAGTCTTCAGGATTCGCAGCACCCTTGGTCCGCCTATTCTCGCAGGAGGTGCCTGTAGAAGTGGTCAATCCGATTACCAGCCGAATCAGATCGGCCTTGATTGCGTCAGGATTCAAAGTTCGATCGTTGGCTTTTGAAACTGGACCGCATTCGAATTCGTTGGCGTACTTCGCTGATTGCTCGCCGATGATCCATTGGAGAAAGCGGTTTGTCGTGGGTTTCGCAAAGAACAGTAATCCCATTGAATTGCTCCACTCGCCGTGTGTCGGACGTTTTGAAGGCGACCAGTGGATTCCTGAGGGTCGGTGAGGCCATTTCGGTCCACGAACAGGGCTCCCTCGCAGATTGAAACGGGGACAATATCTCCCGACGTGCAAGAACGCACTGGCATGAATTGGCCTAGGTGGTTTATCGTCATGGGCATGCCTGTGGATGAAACAACCAACAACGGGTCGGTGCAGGTTCCCTTCCAACTTGCAGTCAACGAGCTTGCCGAGAATCCAGAGAACCGATGCCCGTGTATTCTGCTACTTGATGTTTCGGGATCGATGCAGGGGGAACCCATCAAGGAGCTCCAGGAGGGCGTCGTTGTGTATCGGGACTCCATTTTTGCCGACGATCTGGCAAGAAAGCGTGTGGAAGTGGCCATCGTGACGTTTGGAGGTTCAGTAGAAGTCGTTCAATCTTTCGTAACGGCGGATAACTTCACGCCTCCACCCATCCAAGCCCGCGGCGATACCCCAATGGGGGAGGCCGTGGTGACCGCCTTGCGCCTCCTTGGAGAGCGCAAGGGAGATTATCGAAATGCCGGGATCAAATACTATCGACCCTGGGTGTTCTTAATTACGGACGGTGGTCCTACCGATGAATCCAAACCATGCTGGGTCGAGGCCAAGGAATTGATCCGGAAGGGCGAAGCTGAGAACCAGTTCTCATTCTTCAGCGTAGGGGTTGAGGGTGCAAACATGGGGAAATTGACCGAATTAAACCCGGCCCGTGCGCCATTGAGGCTGAAAGGTCTTGGATTCAAGGCGATGTTCCAGTGGCTCTCTTCGTCCCAGCGATCCGTATCCCGGTCTATCCCGGGGGAGGAGGTCCCGCTGAGCGATCCGACGGCAGGTCCTAAGGGTTGGGCGACGGTTTAAACCCCAATGTGGGCGGCAGTATCAGCTTCGGTCGCGGGAACTTCGCATCGCAAGGCGGGTATTCCATGTCAGGATTCCTGTGGGTTTTTGTGTCGCAGTTCAGGAGCGAATCAAATCCTCGTTGCAATTCTGGCGGATGGAGCCGGCAGTGCCTCCCGATCGGAGGTGGGTTCCGCAGAGTCAGTTGATTACGGCCTCAACCTACTCGCTGCAGCGGATTTGGATTTCTCATCGTTTGATGACGAATCCATTCGACGATGGTACCAGGAAATTCGATCTCGCCTGGATACGGTGGCGGCGCGAGAAGGGGTCGCCTTCAACGATCTAGCGTGTACCTTGCTGATGACGGTCATCTGGAGGGAAGGGGCGGTTTTTGCGCAGATTGGGGATGGGGTATGGGTGTATCAGCAGAACGGTTGTATTTGCAATGCCACGTGGCCCGAAACAGGTGAGTTCGCCAACGTCACCACGTTTATCACGAGTGAACATGCGCTGGATCGCACAACTGACGGAACGTTTCGACACCTACAAATTAAGCGTGTCCAGGGCTCAATCGAGGCCATCGCCGGACTCACTGATGGACTGCAGGATCTGTCATTGGATTATTCCAATCGGAGTCCGTTCCAGCCCTTTTTTCGAGCGCTGCTGAAGCCACTGTGGGAACACCATGACCCAATTTCCTTGGCTGGCATGCTCAAGGCGGGACTTGATTCGGATTTAATCAATTCACGAACTGACGATGACAAATCGTTAGTCTTGGCTGCGCGGAATACCAATTAGGACTGAGGGTGCAGAACCATGGCTCTACGCAACGAGCAAGGTCTCGCGGTTCGACTGGTTCGCCAAATCGGTTCCGCAGGAGAGGCGGGAGTTCATGAAACTGATCATCCTTCGGGCTTGATTGCAAAAATCTATCATAGCCCGGCGGACTCGCAGCGAAGCCGCAAGTTGCGGCACATGATCCAAAGGCGGCCCACGGCTTTTGGATGCCATATAGCTTGGCCGAAAGAACTACTGGTCGATGAGGCAAACCCTGCTGTTATTGCAGGGTTTCTTATGGAGCGGATGCCCGGGAAGCCGATTCACTGTCTCTACGGTCCCGCGGATCGGGCCGCTTCGTTTCCGGCGGCAGGATGGGATTTCCTGATTCATGTCGCAGCAAACTGCGCTGCTGAGTTCAATGTTCTTCACTCAGAGCATGTGCTGATGGCAGACATCAATGAGGGAAATATCTTCGTTGACCCGACGGACGGATGCGTCGGGCTGATCGACTGTGACTCCTATCAGATTCCTGAGGGGAATGGGGTGTTTCCCTGCGGTGTTGGGGTTCCTATGTATACTCCACCGGAACTTCAAGGCTCATCGTTCTCAAACCTTGTACGCACCTTGAATCATGATCGTTTTGGCATGGCCGTCATGATATTCCGACTTCTGTTCATGGGCCGCCATCCTTTCGCCGGTGTGCCGACGGGTCCAACGCAAATGGAACTGGCCGACTCCATCAGGCAGGGTCTCTTTTCCTTCGCGCGTGCCACCTGGAGTCGTGGACTAAAGCAACCACCTTTCTCCCTCTCGTTAAGTGCCGTTCCCCCGTCATTGGCCGCATTGTTTGAACGGGCGTTTCTTCCCGAGTCCGTAAATCAGAATGCTCGGCCCTCTGCACAGCAGTGGAGGAGCGAGCTGCAGGGATTAGGGAGATCCTTAAAGAACGATTGCCGGGACAAAGGCCACAAGTACTGGAATGGTTTGCGGGAATGTCCTTGGTGCGAAATTCTAAACGCAGGCGGACCCAACTTCTTCGTTAGTGTTGCCATTCACGTTTCCTGGATAGACGAAATCAGGGGGATCCTGGAGTCCCTGGCCCGAATATTCCGCAGTCCCGTATTGAACGACCTCCATTGGGTACCGCCCCATGTCAGTTGCGTTCCAAGACCACTTCGAACGGTGCGTCCAGTGCTTCAACCCGGCGCTGCACCAATCCCACCGCAGAAGCCGGTGCATCATCGGAATCCAGTTGTTCCTCCTCCAGTGATGCCGCCGCCGCCATCCAAGCCTTCGTCAAAGGTGTCGAAGAGGCCCAAACGACGACCCGCTGAAGCGATGGAGCTCATTTGTTATGGCGGAATCGTCGTGGTGAGTTGTCTGGGGTGGGTGTTCTTGGAGTTCAAACTACCCATTGCCGCGGCTGGAGCTGTGGGGGTTGTTGTAATTCTCCTCTATTTCGTGCTCGTGACGCGCCGAAGTGCCCAACTGGCCCGGCGACTCCGCCTTGAGGAGGAGCGCGTTGCCGTTGAGAAGTGGGAGCAGAGGTATCAAAAGGAAATATTGGTTCATCGCGAGGAGTGCGAGAGGTTGATGAAACTCCACGAGGCTCAAGTCGCTGCGGCGGAGATTCGACAGTTGGAAGTATGGAAGGCAATAGACCTCCAGTATCACCAGGAGATGAATCGCTACCTCCTGGAGAAACGCGAGTTTGACCGGCGACTTGAGGAGATGCGCCACGCCGAACAGCAATGGCAGGCCGAACGTCTCGAGCGAACGTTGGCGCATTCTAAGGCCCGCAAAGAACTAGATGATGTTTTGAGCCGAATTCGGGCGAAGTTGGAGGACTTCCGACGGCGCATCCATTCTGAATCGGCGCTCATCGCCGCCGCCCAAAGTCGTTTTGACGCTGCCAAGTCGGGTGAATTAAATGAGATTCGAAAACTCCATCAGCGGCGCCGCGAGCTCCAACTCCAGCAATTCCTTAGCAGCCAGCGAGTCCAATCCGCGAATATTCCCCTAATTGGACCTGAGCGACGAGCTACGCTTTTGGCCTTCGGCATCGATAGCGCCAACGACGTAAAGCCGGGACTAAATTTGCCCGGATTTGGACCCGTAATGCTCGCAAATCTCCTCGGGTGGCGAACGGAGTGCGAAAATCGGTTTAGGTTCAATCCCGCACTCCCGTTGCCCGCAGCTGATGTAAATGCCGTCAAGGTACGGTTTGGCAACGCCAGACAGGCCGCCATCGGCGACTTGCGGAAGATTTTCAGGGAATTTGAGTCTCTGGAGTCTGAAGTGAGTAGATCCGTGGCCCGGGATAAGCCGGTTGCGATTGAGTTGGGCCGGGCATTGCAGCAGGCAACTGCAGATCTGACATTGTGCCAATGAACGAAGTTGCTAAAACTGGACTCCATTCGATGGATGCCGAGGCCATGATCCAGTCATTCCGCGAACTCAAGTTGCGGACCTGCAAACGACCCACAAGTGTGGAGGAAATCCGCTTGATCGAACAGGAATTGGAGCAAGCTCTGTTTCGGTACTATCAGGAACGCGAACGAACGCGCGCCACTCTACCACTCGAATCCGAACACTTGGTGTATCATCGGACTCTCCATTCGCTCCGTTCGGCGATTAGCCAAGCGATGCGCGACCACGAAGTAGCGAGAATGGGGGTCGAGCGCGTACGACTGATGGTGCGGCGGGGACAGATGGAGAGGGCCGAAAGGCTGTCGGAGAATCTGAAGCCGCTTCTCGTATTCGAGGATCTCACCCCATATACGTTTGAAGAGGTTCTTCGTGAGAGGGAATTGCGGCAACTCAAGACGTTTGGGATTATGATTGGTTCTATTGTATCTGTACTAGTTATCTTGGCGGTGCTGGAATCCATGGGGATTTTCGAAGGGGCTTCAAAATGACAGAAGGTCGCGTGAATTCAGCGGGAGACGTCGGATCGATTGAGTTCGGCGTGGTGGTAATTGCCGGGGCTGTTGGTTCTGCCCTGTTGAGTGCTTTGACCCAGAACGCTTGGTGGTCGGTAGGGTTTGCACTGACAATTATGGGTGCCTTGTCGTTTGCTCGCTGGCGGATTGCGGGTACTGCCAAGGATCACATAGGTTTAGAATCGTTTGCAGAGGATATCTATTTGCTCGGATATCTCCTGACTCTTGCCGCCCTGTTGGGACTGGCGCCTCGATTGATGAAGGACGATAATAATCTCTTTCATATTGCCGGAATCAAACTGGTGACCACTGTCTTTGGTCTTGGGGTGATGATGATCTTCAGACATACCGCTAGGCATTGGGCAAGGGAAAGTGAAGAGCCTGATTCTGCGGAGTTCGTCAGGCAGGAGGAGATTTTTCGTGCAGCGGTTGGGCGCTTGAATGAAGTCACATCGCATTTGGTCGAACGGACCGAGGCATTGGCACTACAGTTTGATCCTGCCCTTCTTGCGCCGGTTGGAGAGTGGAGCAATCGAGCTGCCAACGCCCTCAGCACTGCAGTGCGATCGTTCGACGCTGTTCCCACATCGATTTCCTCCAGTATCAGCAGTCTGGAAGAATTGGATCGCCGATTAAATTCTGCCGGAAGTGCCGCTGTCGCGCTTGCGAACACCTTGAAATGCGATGCGACCGCAGCCGTTCAGGATTTCGGAAAGGTTATCTCGGACGGCGGTAAGTCGGTTGCTCCCGTCACCTCGGCTCTCGATGACCTTAAGGTGGCAGCTGAGAGGGGGGCATCTGCACTTGGTGAATTGGGAGTCCAAACGGCCGGAGAGGCTAAGAGTATCGAGGAAGTCAAAGAGGGGCTTCAGGGTTTGGTCGCCGAATTGCTTCGTCTTGAGGAATCCATGGTGAGGCTTTGCGGCATGCAGAAGGATAAGGAAGGAACGTTTGCCACTGTTGAC
>JAEUHE010000147.1 GCA_016793885.1 Verrucomicrobiales bacterium | reverse complement strand
GCCGCTCGGCTGACGCTTATCGTGCGAGCCTCTTTCCACTTGATCGGCGTCAGTTCGCCCACGGTATGATTCGTCGTCGATGGAAGCCTAGTGAGCACGTCCTTAAGGTATTCATACGGCTCGATACCGTGGATTCGGCAGGTGGCGATTAGCGTGTAGATCACCGCATTGCGCTGACCCGCCTCTTCGGATCCGAAGAACATCCAGTTCTTTTTTCCGATTGCTGTGGGCCTGATTTTGTTCTCGATGAGGTTGTTTGTCCACTCGACCGTAAGCGGTGATATTTCGACCCCTGCCTTGGGGGTGCAGGGATTCCGGCTGCGGTCGGCTGTCTTCCCCTTCTTGAACTACGCCGCTTGAGCGGCGGCTTTGCATCGGAACTTTTTGTGTCCCTTCGGCAAGAGTGCGTAACGTCAGCTAGTCGGCGTGGTAAGGTTTGCGGCGAACTATGCAAACGAGACCTACGAAAGTTGCCCTCGCCTCCACCACTGCTAACGCTCTTGCCAGCCTGGCCGAACGTCTGAACGAGTGGCGACGCACCCGTTGCCGAGGTCAGCGGATCCCTGAGGAACTATGGAGCGCTGCCACAATCCTAGCCCGAGACCATGGCCTGGCCCCGGCCGCCACGGCGCTCAAACTCAACTATTACGATCTGCAACGGCGCCTGGAACCGGGGAGGCGCAAAGCCAAACCTGCTTTGAGTCGACCCGCTTTCGTTGAGCTGCCCGGCCTGGTGGCCGCCAAGCCTGATCCGGGCACGGTCGATTTAGTTCACACCAACGGGTCACGACTGACGCTGCGATTGAGCAACCCCCGATCGCGAGATCTACTACCTCTGGTGGCGGCGTTCCTGCGCTCATGATCCAAATCACCGCCCACATGAAAATCCTCGTGGCAGTGGAGCCCGTGGATTTCAGGCGTGGCATCGATGGGTTGGCTGCCCTCTGCCGCCAGGCGCTCAGCACCGATCCCATGTCCGGGGTCCTGGTGGTGTTCATCTCCCGCCGTCGCCATGCCATCAAGTGCTTGGTCTATGATAGTCAGGGTTTTTGGCTCTGCCAAAAACGCTTATCGAAGGGAAGGTTCACCGGATGGCCCCAGGCCGACGGAGCTTCCATCCGCTGGGATCCTCTGCAGCTTCAAGCGTTGCTCTGGAACGGGGCTCCTCCAAAAACTACAACGGTGTGGAGAGCACTGACGGAGCCATAAAAAAAGTTCCATTTTTAGCTAGCGTTCGAGTCACACCTGGATAGTCTTCGGGTGCATGTCCGATGTCCTCTTAAGCTACCGCGGTCGTCAGATCCGGGAACCCGACGTGGTGTTCCTGCGAGAGTTCATTGCCCAGCATCCCGGCTTAAGCCGCAACGCCCTTTCCATCCAAGTCTGCCAAGTATGGAACTGGGTCCAACCCAACGGACAACTGCGCGATCAAGTCTGCCGCAGCCTCATGCTCGCACTCCACCGGGCGGGGCATATCCAACTGCCCGAGACGCGCCAGAGAGTCGTCAACAATGCGATCCAGCACCAGCGTGTGTCCCAGTTGGAGTTCTGCGACACCTCACCTATCGAGGGGTCTCTGGCTTCGTTGGGACCTTTGGAGATCCGTTTGGTCCGCCGGGCTGACGGCGAGGATACCTTCAACTACCTCTTAAGCCAGTATCACTACTTGAGCTTTAGCCGTCCGGTGGGCGAACACCTCAAGTACCTCGTCTTGGCCGGAGAACGGCCCGTTGCCTGCATGGCATGGAATTCCGGGCCCTTGAAGCTCAACCTGCGCGATGAGCTGGTGGGAGCTCCCCGAGCGGCCTACGCCCACAACCTTCATCTGATCGCCTACAACAGCCGTTACCTGATCGTTCCCTGGGCGAAGGTGCCCCATCTGGCCAGCCACGTCCTGGGACGGATCGCCCGGCGGCTCAGCGCCGACTGGCAGGAGCTTTATCATCATCCGATCCACCTGCTGGAAAGCTTCGTGGATATCGAACGCTTTAAGGGCACCTGCTACCGGGCGGCCAACTGGACCTGCGTCGGACGCTCGGAAGGCCGGGGAACCAAGTCCAAATCCAGGGGACAAGTGTCCATCAAGGAGCTCTGGGTGTATCCCTTAAGCAAAGGCTTTCGTTCCAAGCTTCTACAGGCCCCTTAAAGTTGTGGCGCAACGATTCCAGGAACTCACGATGACCGAGCCGCAGAGGGATTGCTTCCTGGATCGAGCCCGCTTGGCCATGAGTGCTGAGGATTACCGGATGATTGAAGGCATGACTCTGGCCCTGCCTGAGATTATCACCTGGATCGAGCAGGAGCCCATGACGCTCAGTAAACTTCGGCATCTGATCTTTGGACCCAAGACCGAGAAGTCCGGAAGGATTTTCCCGCCTGCCCCTGTCCCTCCTCCGCCCAAGGATCCCAAGGGCAAACGCAAGGGACACGGTCGGAACAAGGCCAGCCAATATACCGGCGCACGCCGGTTGAAAGTCACCCATCCCACGCTCAAAGCCCAAGACCCGTGCCCGGAATGCCCTCAAGGAACGCTGCGTCCGGTGAAAAGCCCGGGGTTGGTGATCCGGATCGTGGGTTCGCCGCCGATCTCGGCCACTGTGTGGGAACTGGAGAAGCTCCGCTGCGATACCTGCGGCACGGTCGTCACCGCCCCGCCGCCGCCAGAGGCGGGGCAGGAAAAGTATGCCCCGAGCGTGGGCGTGACGGTGGCCCTCCTGCGTTATGGCAGCGGGATGCCCCACTATCGGCTGGCCCGATTGCAGGAAAGCCTCGGAGTGCCCTGCCCGGAGTCCACTCAGTGGGAGGTGATGAAGCCGCTCTTCGAGCAGGCTCAACCCATCCTGGATCATCTGATCACCCAGACGGCCAATGGTCCGCTCGTTCACAACGATGATACCAAGATGCGGATCCTCGATCTGCGTAAGCCGGGGAGCGCTACGGCGGCCAAGATTGATCCCAAGCGCAAGGGCACCTTCACCTCGAACATCCTCGGCCAGGTGGGCCCCTACACCGTGGCCCTGTATTTTAGCGGATGGCAGCATGCCGGAGAGAACCTGGAGGAGGTGTTGAAAAGGAGGTCAGCGGATCTGGAAGCGCCCATGCAGATGTGCGATGCACTCTCCCGCAACACGAGTCCGGAGTTCGAGAGCATCGTGTGCCATTGCCTCAGCCACGCCAGGCGGGAGTTCGTGCCCATTGCCGAAAACTTTCCCCAAGAGTGTCGGCATGTGCTCGACTCCCTGGGGGCCGTTTACCATGTGGACGCCCAGGCCAAGGAGCTAAACCTCACCGCCCGTGAACGATTGCTCTCCCACCAAACCCACAGCCTCCCCGTGCTCAAAGAGCTTAAAGCCTGGATGCAGGACCAGTTGGATGGCCGAAGGGTTGAGCCGAACTCCGGGTTGGGGGGAGCCATCGGCTACATGCTCAAACATTGGGAGCCTCTGACCTTGTTCGTGCGCAGGGAAGGTGCCCCGCTGGACAATAATATCTGTGAGCGAGCTCTCAAGATGGCGATCCTCCATCGCAAGAACAGTCTCAGCTACAAAACCGAGCGAGGAGCCAGGACCGGGGATCTCTTCATGAGCCTGATCCAGACTTGTCGTCTCAACGAGATTATAGCGATTGCCAAAAAAGATTTCCGAAATAGTTGAAAATAAAACTGGTACTTTTTGCCGGGTTATGGTTGAACCTGAGTGTTGCGCGCGCTCGAGGTACATCCGAATGCTGAGAACGCCACCCTAGAAGAACTAGCGGTGGCGATGGAGACTGCGCCCAATCAACGTTCCTTCGTTCGCTTGTGCGCGGTGCGCGCTTTGCTCCTGGGACAACCCCGCTCGATGGTGTGTCTGCTGTTCAATCGAACCGATCGGATGATGCGTTTGTGGATTGAACTCTTCAACCGCGGCGGGATCAGTGCGCTGATCACTCGGCCCAAGCCTGGAAGACCCCGCAAAGTAAAACTCGAGCGTGTTAAAGACCTCCTCTTGCCCGTGCTGGAGAACCCAGCAAAAGCAGGCGAGGTTCACTGGACCGGGGTGAAGGTCCACGGCTATCTCAAAGAGCAGTTGTCGATCGATCTGGGCTATCGCACCACCATCCGTTGGTTACACGAACTCAATTTCCATCTGCGAGTCCCGCAGTCCTGGCCCGAGCGACAGAACCAAGAACAACGAGAACTCTTTCGCAAAGAACTCGAGAGTTGGTGTGAAGATCCCAAGATCGAGTTGTGGTTTAGTGACGAGTCTGGGGTTGAGGGAGATCCGCGGCCTCGTCGTCGATGGGCACAGCCTGGTAAGCCCCGCAAGGTGCCCTATCTGGGAGATCACATTCGGCAGAATGTCATTGGAGCGGTCGCTCCACAGACCGG
>JAEUHE010000146.1 GCA_016793885.1 Verrucomicrobiales bacterium | reverse complement strand
GAATGGCGACTCAAAGCTTCGCCGGGTGAAGGTTCTCTTTGATGAGACCCACAATGAGAGCTGGTCGACTTCGCGCGAGAAGGCCATCGAGATCAGCCCGGACTACCCGGAATACTCTTCCTACCAGGCCGCAGCCGGACTTCTGAAGGAGCGAGGCTTCCTGGTGGAGAGAAATCTCCATCACGCCCTGACGAGGGATCGACTGGAGGGAGTCGACATTCTGGCTCTGGTCCATCCCTGCGACCCGCGCTGGGAGAGAACCGTCAGCCAAAACTCGCCGCGACTGAGCCCCGAAGAGATCCGAGATATTCAGGACTTTGTCAGGCGCGGCGGGGCTTTGCTGGTGATCACGGAATATGAACATGACAAGTACGGGGATAATCTCAACGAGCTGCTCGAGCCCTTTGGCCTGACGATTCGGAATGGCACGGTGTTGGACCGCGTTCGTTGCGCCAACCGCAATCCCACCTGGGTTTTGAGCGAGGCCTCCGGCTCTCCTTTGAGTCGGTCGCTGACCACGGGAGTGAGCACCGTCTGCTTTTATCAGGCTGGGTATATTACTGTCTCGGGTTCCGCGGAAATCGTTCTCCAGGCGTCGGCCCAAGCCCATCCGGCCCGGGCGGGACTTTTGGGAGCTAGCCAGGCTGAGGACGGCCGAGTGCTCCTGGTGACCGACTCTCTGCTGTTCGGCGATGACTATCTGACCGATCCCAATCATCAAGCACTCTGGCTGAATTGCTTCCAGTGGCTGGCCGTCCCCCGGTTCCAACGCAATAATTTGCCCAAGCCCCCCAGCGAAGCCGCGAGATCCGGTCATTGGAAGTCCATGCGCGAAAGCGTGAATGGGCTGAGTCTGCTGCAACAGCCCGATGGAAGCGTGCCCGCCTCATTCCACGAAACAGCCGGCAAGCTCACCGAGCAGATCCTTGGTCACCTCCCCGAGTTGGCCCAGTTTTTCCCACATCAAAAGGAATACCTCGAACAATTGCGCGAGGATCTGGACCGCTGGCGCTCCGAAGGATACCGCAAACCCGACTTCCAGAAATCGCTGTCGGCCTTCCATCCCGAACGGCATCGCCAAGACCAGATTGAGCATTTCGTGCTTTTCCCGCTGTACACACCGAATGCCTCGCTGCAGACACGCTTTGAGACGTTGATCATGCGAATGCCCTGGCCCGACTGGCTGGCCCGGCTGGAGCGCGAGCGTTATCCCAACGCGAAATTCGCGCCCGGACACCTAGTGGATCACACCCGAGGATATCAGAGCGAGTGCGCCGTCCTTTTCCCGGAAACCATCGCAGTCGCCGGCAAGAGCTCAAACCACTTCGCCACAATCTTTTGCGACCGAGAAGCGCTGCGGCTGCAGCGTTATGCGAAGCACGCGATCGAAGCCGTCAGCCTGCCGACCCCACCCAATCTCGAATGCCTGCTCAGTTCCCTGCCTACCCTGGAGGATACGGTCGCCCTTTGGGACCTGATCCATGATCGTTCGCACAGTCTGGGGGAGTTGCCCTTCGACCCGTTCATGATCCGCCAGCGCGCTCCCTTCTGGATGTATGCCCTGGAGGAACTGCGGGTCGATCTTCGCAGCTTCAGCGAAGCGCACCACCTGGCCAAGGAGGGATTCCATTTCGCGGAGTACGTTCCCTACGCCATCCTGCTGGACCGCCTGTTCCGATTCCCCATCGTCGGTAGCCGGATCAAGAATTACGACGGCCTGGCCGGACAGCTTCTCTTCGCATTTCTTCATGAAAAGGACGTCCTGCAATGGTGCGACAACACCCTGCGCATTGCCTGGGAACAACTACCGTCGTCAATCGAAGAACTCCGGCGTGAGATCGCCTCGCTCTACCGATTAGGCGCCACCTGCTCGAAGCTGACGTTCTGGATCGAAGCCCATGACCTGATCACAAAATATGTTCGGCCCAACGTGGCTTCCCGTTGGAAGCGAGAGGGACGATTGATCGACAACGAGGCGGACCCTGCCAAATGGATCGGGTTGGTTGAGAATGACGAGTTTCCCTTGGGTAATTTCCACTCAAATCTGAAGCGGAAGATAGGAGAAGCCTAGCTCCCGACCCGGGGGCGGCGGAAACCCTTCGGAATGGGGGGTGTTGGAATCTCGTGCCAACTTAACCACCCGATCCGAAAGGCGTCCCAGTTACCCGCGTCGAGAGGAAACTAGCCCTGTCGGGTGAGGATCCGATGGCGGCCGTGAAAACATCAGGTGAACTCGCCTGGCTAATTCCCCCTCGCCAAACCACTCAATCCCGCCTATAGATTAAGCGGATTCTGACGAAGAATCTTCTACGAGCTATGATGACAATCAGAACACTCTTTCCCTTGAATCCCCGCCTGCTCTCCGGAGTGTGCCTGGGGATATCACTCGCTACGAACCTGCAGGGGGCGCGCGATTTGACCTCGCCGGGGAAGGTCGACAATTTTCATCTGATCGACCACACCGGCACATCCCGAGAGCTCTACCGTCAGAAGCAGGCCCGGTTGGTGGTGCTGTTTGTAGGAGGAAACGGCTGTCCCATCGTGCGCCAAAGCATTGGCACCCTCAACGAACTGGAGAAGGAGTTCTCCAGCCAGGGGGTAGAATTTTGGATCCTCAACTCAAATCCGCAGGACGACCGGGCGGCGGTGCAGAAAGAGGCAACCGAGTTCAGCATCGATTTCCCGATTCTTCTCGACCGGGGCCAATGGGTCTCGAAGAACCTGAACATCCATCGTACTGCTGAGGCGATCGCGATCGATACCAAGACTTGGAAAGTCGTGTATCGCGGACAAATCGATGACCGGCTGGGCTATGGGACGCAAAAACCGAAAGCCGAGAAGACGCCGCTGGCCGACGCCCTCCGCGAATGCCTGGCCGACAAGCCGGTGACCCATCCGGAAACTGAAGTTCGAGGCTGCGCCATCACCTATCCCGCCCCGGCCGAAAAAGCCTCGATCACTTATACCAAAGACGTGGCTCCCATCCTGCAGAAGAGCTGCGTAAGCTGTCACAGTCCCGGAAACATCGGCCCCTTTAC
This sequence comes from Verrucomicrobiales bacterium, assembly GCA_016793885.1. NCBI lineage: Bacteria > Pseudomonadati > Verrucomicrobiota > Verrucomicrobiia > Verrucomicrobiales > Verrucomicrobiales bacterium. The sequence goes on along the minus strand of JAEUHE010000146.1, from coordinate 44,943 downwards.
CATGCCCAACTACGAGAAGGTCAAGGGCTGGTCAGCCATGATCCGGGAAGTCCTCTTGGAGCAGCGGATGCCCCCATGGCCCGCCGATCCTCAGGTCGGACACTTTGCTAACCCGAGGTTCCTCAGCGTTGAGGAGACGCAAACCCTTCTGGGTTGGATTGCTCAGGGATCGCCACGCGGAGAGGGAGAGGATCCGCTGGCCACTCACCAGCCACCGACTCCTGCCGAATGGCCGCTGGGCAAGCCCGATGTGGTGGTTTCCATGCCGAAGGAATTTGTGGTACCCGCGACCGGTGTCATTCCCTATCAATACTTCGTCATCGATTCGCCGCTTGCCGAGGATTCTTGGGTGAAAGCCACGTCAATCAAGCCGGGGAATTCCAAAGTGCTGCATCATGCGTTGATTTTCGTGAAATATCCAGAAGCGCTGAAGTCCATCGAACCCCGTCAAAATGCAGGGACGGCGGGCTATTTCGCCGGATTTGTTCCGGGAGCCGAGCCGGTTCCTTTCCCGGAGGGCACGGCCAAGTTTCTGCCCAAAGGAACCAAATTCGTTTTCCAGATGCACTACGCGGCCGCCGGCAAGGAGGAGCGTGATCTCACCCAACTCGGCCTGTATCTCTCCAAGGAGAAACCTCAATATGAGCTTCGAACCAGGGCCGTCACCCAGCAAGACCTAGGCATTCCACCGGGGGCTCGGGATTATCCAGCAAAAGCCAGCTACAAGTTTCGCAAGCCGGCGGTCCTCCACAACTTGAGCCCCCACATGCACGTCCGTGGAGCTTCCTTCAAATACGAGCTGATCTACCCCGATGGCAAGTCAGAGACTCTGCTCTCCGTGCCCCGCTGGGATTTCGCCTGGCAGTCGCTCTACAAGCTTAAGGAGCCTATTTCGGTCCCTGCCGGCGCCCAACTCGTTTGCTCAGGAACATTTGACAACTCGATCGGCAACCCGGCCAATCCCGATCCCAAGCAATGGGTGGTTTTCGGCGAGCAGACGACCGACGAGATGTTCATTGGCTATTATGATATCGCGGTTCCCCCGCTGGATCCCGTCAGCACACCGAAGGAGCCCAAGCCCAAGGCGAAGGAACCGGCAGCCGTCAGCGGCGCAAACTAGTGGTCTCCTCAACGGAGCCTACGACAAATACGTCCTGGGAGGGTGTCGGGGTAGGGCAGCACTGGCGTCACCCCGAGATCAGAGACCCGTGGGATGGTCGATAAAGGTCCAGGGGACTCGATATCGCCGGGATAAGTAGGCGGCGAGGGCTTTGACCCCGAAGGTCTCCGTGGCGTAGTGGCCGCCGTAGAACACATTCAACCCAAATTCCTCGGCCAGAGCATAGGTCCAGTGGGGGCCTTCGCCGGTGATGAAAGTGTCCACCCCCGCCTGAGCGGCCTTCTTGAGCTCCGCGCCTGCCCCGCCGGTCACAATGCCGATGCGACGGCATCGGTCGCCGCCCCCCGGCAGCAACTTAGGGGCCTCCCCCAACACCGACTTCAGCCTGTTGGCCAATTCCGCACGGCTAAGATTGGCGACCGCCAGCGCGCCAATATTTTGGCCCTTCTCGAAGAAGAATGGCTTCCAGCCAGGCAGCTTCAGCGCTCGACAGAGTCCCGCATTATTTCCCAACTTGGGATGCGCATCCAAGGGGAGATGGGAGCTATAGACGGCCAGGTCTCCCGCTAGAAGCTCCTGCAGCAACTCATAGCGCTTACCGGTCCAAGGGTGGGAAGGTGACCAGAACAGGCCGTGATGGACCACCATCAGATCCGCACCGGCCTGCCGCGCCAGTCGAACCGTCGCCAACGTGGCATCCACCGCCGCCGCAATGCGAGTCACGCCGCCCCGGTTCTCCACGTGCAGCCCATTCACAGCTCCCTCCCAGTCCTGGCACCCGGCGGTGTTCAGCAACCTGTTGCAATGGTTGACGAGACTGGTCAAAGAGACCTTGGTTGCCGTTTTCATCCTCAGGAAGGTTTAAGTGCCGTTTCCAAGCGATCGATCAAGGGTATCTGCGTCGGTTTGATTCGCACCCGGGCTTCGGAAAGCGGAAAGAAAGCCGCACGATCCACCTCAGGAAACACTTGATTCACTCCCGACCCCGGTGGCCACTCCATCTCAAACGTATTGCTAACCACCGGCTGACGCTCATCCCAGTCGCCGTCAAACCCCCAAGCATGGACGATTTTTCCGCCTTTCTGCCGAATCCAGCCCAAGTCAATGAAACGGGTAGTAGCCCGCGGCTCCAGCCCCACCTCCTCGCGGAATTCTCGGATGGCGGTCTCCTGAAGCGGCTCGCCCCGCTCCACTTCCCCTTTCGGGATCGTCCAGTAACCATGATCCCGCAAGGCGAAACGGGGTCCGCCGGGATGAGCGAGGAAAACCTGCAACTCACCCCGGCGAAAGCGATACATCACCAAGCCCGCGCTGACTCGCTCGGCCACGGCAGGGCTTTAGAACTTGTTCTTGCGGTAGGCGCCCACCTTCGGGGCATCCGGATTGACATCCGGTCCGAAGTAACGCAACACGACCAAGGGCTCGACGTCCGAGGTATTCTCGAACGTCACGCCTGCCTTGGCAGCTTCCTCAGTGCAGAACACCTCGTCCTCCGTAAGTTCGTGGAATCGAATCAATTTCGGGCAGTCCAAGGCGAGGCGGTTCATGCGCCCCTTGCCTTGCACAGTAATCAAGCCATAGGCGCCCTTGTCCGTAATCGTGCACTTGGTTCCCGGTTCGACCGTCAATTCCTTGGCAGTAAAGAACTGCTCGTCGTTGATGTTGCCATACACGATCCAGCGATCGACGAATCCTTCGCTGCGAGTGTCCGCCACCGGCACGGGCTCCAGATAGTGGTTGTCCTTGAACTTGGTATCCACGTTCGCGTCCCAGTCCAATTGGTCCACGATGAAGTCGAGATCCTTGTGCTTGCTCTTGGGCATGTCCTTGACCAGCAGGCTCCATGGGACTTCCCGTCCCTCGACAAGGCTTTGATACATTCCGAACACATCGCTGCCCCATTGCGGCTCGTACGTGCACAGGCTGCCGGGCGCATGCAGAATCCCAGGCCCAATGAGCCACCCGCTCCCCGGCTTCAATCGGTAGGCACGGGAGAGATCCAGGATGCCATTGTCGCCCCGGTTCCAGTTTTCCAGACACTTCTTGACCTGAGCCTTGGTGGTACCGGGCTCCAGGCCCATGAATGTGTAGGGGAAATTGTTCCCGACGTTGTTGTGCTGAGGCGGGAAATAATAGGATTCCGGCTTTCCCTCTTGGCCTACGAGAGCGGCTTGCTTCTGCGACTGGTGCATGTGATGAGGGATCGGCCCCATGTTGTCGAAGAACTTTGAGTAGACCGGCCATTTGCCGTATTTCTTCCACAGCCGGCTGCCGATCAAGGTAGCGCCGCAATCCTCCACCGCCTTGGCCAGGGTGAACCGCTGATTGCCCACGACGCAATAGCTGAAGCCCTCATCGGGAGTCCGATTCTCGTTCGCCGCCGGAGTGGTCGAAGCAAACCAGCGCTCGTCGATGCCGCCCCGGTTCAAGCCGAAGGCGTACAGATCATCGGGATGCAGCTTGAGGCGTTTGCCGGGTTGGAGAAAGGATCGGGGCACCCAGCATGGAGCCAGGCGCAAGAGCCCGCCGGTTTCCGCCAGGGTGGCCTCAACGAGGCTCTTGGTGTTCTTAGTGATGGTTCGGAGCGAGGTAACAGTGTTCATGCGTCATGCGCTAATGTTGAAAAGCAATTGTGGGGAGAATCTTTTGCCAGCTGGGGCTGCGCGGGCAATGTAAATCGATGCTCAAATCGGAAGGGGCTTCTTCCAGATCGGAACCCGCTTCTTCATCTCGTCGATGAGATATTGGCAGGCGGCGAAGGCTTCTCCCCGGTGGGGGGCGATCACTTCCACCCACAAAGACGCTTCCCCTACCTGAACCGGCCCAATCCGATGAACCAAGCGGATAGACTCAACCGGCCAGCGGGTCTCGACCTCAGCGAATAGCAGCTCGAATTGATGGCAAGCCATCGCCTGGAACGCCTCGTAGTGTAGACCACTGATCGCAGCCTCGCCCTCGGAACCGCGCACCACCCCGCAAAAATAGACCACTGCCCCCATGGCCTTCGACAGGCGACGCTCACTCACCAATTTCGGCTCATCGATCGGCTCGCAACCAACACTCAATACGTGATGCATGGGCAACTTTCGTTCTTCGTTAGGATCGCCGGGTGCACGAGCCGAATCAACCACCCTGAACCGGCGGAAAAAACGACACCTCGTCGCCCTCCTGAAGCACATAGCTTCGATCCTGGTAGTCGACGCCGACCGCGATCAACAGGCAGCGCTCCATCTCACCGAACCGCGGGAACCGTTCCGCGAGACGCGCCAACAGGTGGCCGACCGAAGCGGCTGGCGGCAACTCTTCCGCCGTCACCGCACAGCCGGTTAAATCCTGGAAGTAGGAATAAAAATGGACGTTCACACGCATCGCTGAAGCTCCTGATCTATGGCCATGGATGGGTCTATGCCCGAACGGCCGATCCCGGGAGTGCCTTCGGTTTGAGCACGCCCACAAACGGCAGGTTTCGATACCGCTCGGCGAAGTCCATTCCATACCCAACCACAAACTGATCCGGAATCTGAAACCCGGTATAATCCGCCTCGATCCGCCCCTGACCTCGTGAAGGCTTGCTCAGAAAGACACAAATTCTCAGGCTAGCCGGCCGAAGCTTCAGGAGCCGACGGCGAACCTCACCGAGCGTTCGGCCGGTATCCAAAATATCGTCCACCAACAGCACCTGACGCCCCTTCACATCCAGACGCAACTCCTTGGTGAAGGTTAGATTCCCGGAGCTGCGGCCATTGCCGTAACTGGACACCCCGATGAAATCCAACCGCATAGGGACTGACAGATGACGGATCAAATCCGCCAGGAAAAGCACCGTGCCGTTCAGAAGCGCGACCACCACCAGCTCTTGCTTGCCCAAATCCCGTTGCACCTCCTGGGCCAAGTGCGCCACGCGCCGAGCAATCCGCGCCTTGCTGATCAGCACTTCGGCAAGCTCCCGACGCCAAACCGCAGGCGGTTTCGTTCCGCATCGGACAACCGGGACAGATCGAGAGCCAGACATGACGGGTCTAAATGTGCTTTGAATCCCCGTGATCCTTCTCCGTGTATCCCGTCTCCTGACGCTTGAAATTGACCTCGTTCTTTTTGACGTAGGCCTGGAAGACATCGTCCGCGCTCATGCCGAGAACTTGGGCCATGCTGATCAAGAAGTGGAACAGATCCACCACTTCGACACGCGCATTCTGTTCGTCGAACTTCTGATACTTGGCCCACCATTTCCAAGGGACACTATCGGTGAGTTCGGCCATCTCTTGCGACATCGCCCGGCAATAGTTGAGAATCCACTTGGTCTTCTCCTCCGTGTCCATGCCCTCAGTGTTGACCCCGATACGCCGGTTGAGCGCTTGCTGCATTCGAAAGAGTTCGCGGAGTTGATCAGGCTGGTCCATGGCTAACCATTCGATGCCCCCGCACGGGAGGCAAGCAGAAACACAAAGAGAACCGGTGCCAGAAACAAAAAAGCCGGACCTTGCGGTCCGGCTCTGATTTAAACCTTGCGGTACTGATTAGCTCTTGCGTCGAGCCAGGAACAGAAGCCCAGCGCCCGTCAGACCCAAGAGGGCGATCGAGGAGGGTTCTGGAACCGGGACAGCCGTTACCTTCAGGTAAGGCACGCAGGTGTCGTCGATATGGGGCTTTCCATTCTCGAACACATAGCTCTGGTCGATGATCTTCCAGCCCGGAGGATTGGAATACTCGCTCTTGTTGGCGGTGCGCTCGAGAGCGACCGTGAGGTCATCCCCGCCCACAACCGTGGCCGAGATCCAATACGTCGTATTGGCAGCCAAGGTCAGACCGGAGGAAGAGTAAGTTGTCAGCCCAGTGGTGAGCTGACCGCCTACGTCCTTTTTCTTGCCGAAGCCAGTCAGTGTTTCCAAAACCGTTCCCGGGGCGGATCCGTTGGAGTCCCAGATTTGAACGGTGAAGGTGCCACTGCCTTTGGCATCGGTAGCCCCAGCCGCATAAGTGGCCGAGATGACCGACAAGAATACGTCATCCAAGACATATCCGCCTGCAAAGTTGCCAGTGGTGAACCCACCAGCGAACAGATTACTTTCAGACACGACGAAAGGCTTACACAGGGTAGACTTTTCGTTCGCTAAGTTTGATACCGAGTCTGCCCATGCATAGCCCATAGGCAGCAGCGATAACATACTAATATGAAGGATTTTCTTCATGGTTTCTACTTCATGGCGATGTTGGTTGTTTACGTCTCTGACCGTTCGTGCACGATTTTAGTGAATGAACAGGCAACCGGGCCATCGGTTGCACCATCCAACCGGCTCTCTCAACAACAAAAAACCAAACGCGCCATCGCCGATCACGTCCAGCCTTACCGCAGTTGAGTGAGCCTGTCGATCTAGAGTGATGGTGTATTTGTATAAAAATCGGGAAAGAATAGCAAGACCTTTTTGGAAGAATCTACCTAGGAGCGTTTGTGATAAAAACCTCGATAAATAGGGCTCATCCTAACGATTCATCCCGACTCCAACTGCCCCACCTTCTTCACCAAAACTACAAACAGCGGCAAATTATTCCCCCCACCCGCCGAGCAATTCCACTTCAATAACTTAATCTCGGACTAAGAAGATTGTCCTATCCCGTTCATGGGCATCACGCTGGCTGAACCGGAGTTTCAGGACGCACCTTCAGCTGGGACCCGTCGGATCGAGAAGCGCCTCCCCGCATCGAGTCGAGCGGAACTCCAGCAGGGTTTCTTGCCTCCTGCCCCATCGCCTTGGCAGACTGAACCCGCTGCATGCGCGAAACCTTACGGACCTGGACAGAAAATCTTGAGACCTTCATCTTGGAGGTGATTCTCGAGGAGAGACCGGGCAAACGTGCGGCCGTCGCACGCGCGCTCCTGTTCGCGCTGTCCTTCGTTTTCGCGGGAGCGGTAAAACTGCGGAGATTCTTGTACGAAACCCGGATCATCCGCGATTCCACTCTAGGCATCCAAGTCATCGCCATCGGAAACCTCACGGTGGGGGGCACAGGAAAAACCCCGGTGGTCGAGAAATTTGCCCGCGAGCTCCAGAACCAAGGCCGCACGGTCGCTATTCTTTCGCGTGGCTATCGCTCGAAGCCACCACCCTTGTCTAAACGATTGATTAACAAGTTCCTACTACGCGAGGAGCGAACTCCACCGCGAGTCGTCTCCGATGGAAAGTCGTTGCTATTGGATTCCGAGACAGCCGGAGACGAACCTTACATGCTCGCCTCCAACCTCAAGGATGTGGTGGTGCTCGTGGACAAGGACCGGGTGAAGAGTGGCCGGTACGCCATCGAGAAGTTCGGTTGCGACACCCTACTCCTGGATGATGGGTTCCAATATTGGCGCCTTGCGGGACGTCGCAAAGATATCGTGTTGATCGATTACCAGCAACCGTTCGGAAACGAGCACCTGCTTCCGCGTGGCACGCTGCGCGAACCGCCCTCCCATCTCAGCCGGGCGAGCTATGTCTTCATTACCAAGAGCGACGGGAACACGGGAGAGCTTCGCAATCGGATTGCCAAGCACAACCCATCCGCCGGCATCATTGAATGCGAACACCATCCCCTCTATTTTGAGGATGTGTTTACGGGGGAACAGCACGGTCTGGACTTGATTAAGGGACTCAAGGTTGCTTCGTTGAGCGGGATCGCCCAGCCGCACAGCTTCGAAAAGAGCCTGAGTCGCCTGGGTGGCGAACTGGTTTATTCGAAGCGGTTTGCCGATCATCACCGCTTCACCCAGCAAGAGATCCTCAACGCCATCAACCGCAGCAAGAAACGCCAGGCGGCAGCCATCATCACCACTCAAAAGGATGCCGTTCGATTCCCCAAAGTTGATCGCCGCGACCTTCCCATCTACTTCATGCGGGTGGAGATCAAGATCCTGAAGGGGGCCAAGGACTTCAACGAGTGTGTCCGGCAAATCTGCTTCCGCTGATGGCTGATCATGCGCTCTATTGGCTGGCTCTAGGATTGATCCGCCTCATCCAACTCCTCCCCCTGCCCTGGGCAGCCCGACTCGGACGCGGCCTGGGCCAGCTCGCCTACTACCTCGATGCTCGCCACCGCCGAGTTGCCCAGCGCAACCTGGAGGCCGCTTTCGGAACCACCTTCGGCGCGTCACAAGTTCAGGCCCTGGCCCAGGAGAACTTCAAGCGGATCGGCGAGGCCTATTGCAGCGGCATTAAGACATCGGCCATGAAGCCAGAAGAGATCTCGCGCTGCCTGGAATTCACCGGAGTCGAGGCCCTGCAAGCCCTGCACAGGGAGCAGCCGAGGTGTTCAGCGGTCGGGGCGATCGGCCACTTCGGAAACTTTGAGATCTACGCTCACATGGGCCGGTTCGTCCCCGGATTTCACCCCGCTGCCACGTTCCGAGGCTTGCGGCAGCCGGGGTTGGATCGGCTGCTCGGAAAGTTGAGGGCAACCAGCGGCTGCACTTTCTACGAGCGTCGATCGGGAGCCGCCGCCCTCAAAGCGGCCCTGAACCAAGGCGGCGTTCTGTTGGGTCTACTGGCCGATCAGCACGGAGGCGATGGCGGCATCGCGTTGCCGTTCCTGAGCCGCACCTGCTCCACTAATCCTGCTCCCGCAGTCCTCGCCCTACGCTATCGGGCGCCGCTCTTTGTGGCGATCTGCTACCGAATAGGGCTCGGCCGCTGGAAGGTGGAGGTCAGCCCGTTCATTCCAACCCACATCGACGGCAGGGCGCGCCCGGTGGAGGACATCATGCGCGAGGTGAACGTTCAGTTCGAAAAGGCAATTCATCGGGACCCCGCCAACTGGTTCTGGGTGCACAATCGATGGAAACCCATGAAGCCTCGCCGAGGCGCCATCACGGCTCCTTCCCCCTCGAACCCTCCACCCCAGGAACCATCGGCCGGATGAACCCAAAGTCCACCAGCGGTCCAACCATCGACCGGACCCAGATCAAGAGCCTCCTGATCCGGGGTGTGAATTGGCTGGGTGACGCGGTGATGACCACCCCGGCGATCAGCCGGATCCGGGAACATTTCCCGGAGGCATCGATCACGCTGCTGTGCCCCGAAAAACTGGCCGAGCTTTGGTGGCAACACCCCGCGGTCGACGAGGTGTTGATGATCGCCCCCCACGATACCACGCTCGCCGTGGCCCGCCATCTGCGAACACGAAGGTTCGATCTCGGGATCGTTCTGCCCAACTCGTTCCGCTCCGCTTGGGAGCTCTGGCTAAGCCGAATCCCTCGACGGGTGGGTTACTCGGGTAACGGTCGAAGCTGGCTGCTCACGCATGCCAGTCCCCGACGCCCGAGTGAGATTCGAATGCGAAAACGCTCGGTCCAAGAAATCCGAAGCTCGCTGACACCCCCTAAATCACTACCCCCGACGCCGGTCCCGGCTTCGGCTCACCATATCTATCAATACCTGCATCTTGCCCAGATGCTGGGCGCCTTGGCAGAGCCTCTCGCACCCAGCTTGCGGGTGAGCGAGAAGGAAAGGCAGCAGTTCCAGGAAAAATTCCTAGCGTCGCCCCCGCTTCCTGTGGATCCCACCACGCGCTGGATCGGACTCAATCCAGGAGCCGAATACGGTCCGGCCAAGCGCTGGCCGGCGGAGCGATTCGCGGCCGTGGCCACCGAAATGGCCAGGGAAGGCCCCTGTGTTTTTATCCTCTTCGGTGGCGGACAGGACGAGACTCTGGCCCGGTCGATTGGCGACACGATCGTCGAAGCAATGCAGCCAAATAGACAAGACAGCCGGGTCATTCCAGTGGCTGGCAAGACCACGCTCCGCGAGCTTATGGCGGGCTTGAGTCTCTGCGATGCTGTCCTGACCAACGACACCGGCCCCATGCACGTCGCCGCCGCTTTGGGCACGCCGGTGGTGGTGCCCTTTGGCAGCACCTCGGCCGCGCTCACCGGTCCCGGGAGCCCCGACCATCGGATCCATCGACTGCTCCAAAGCCCTCAGCCGCCCGGCTGCTCCCCCTGCTTTCTGCGGGAGTGTCCGATCGACTTCCGCTGCATGACTCAGATCTCCGTCTCCCAGGTTGCCAACGCTCTCCGGGAGGCGAGCTCGCGCTCAAGCTCACGCTCACGAACTCAACCTTCTACCTGATGCTTCCATGGTCCCAGCTCTGTCGCCCAGACAACAATTGCGCCTGCTGATGACTCAGCCAGGCATCGTCCCTACCCTCGCGCCCCACGACGTCTTCTCAGCGCTCGTCATGGTGCAGTCCGGGTTGAGATGCTTGTTTCTCGGCGGGTTCGGCACCAGCGCCTCCCTGCTGGGCTTGCCCGATCTAAACCTCATCAGCGTCTCCGAGATGGCCGACGCCGTGCGGCGCATGACCGCCCGAATCCCGGTTCCCATCATCGCGGATGGGGACACGGGACATGGCAATCTCCAGAACGTTCGCCGTACCGTCGAGTTGTTCGAAGCTGCCGGCGCTTCGGGAATCTTGCTCGAAGATCAGGTGACGCCCAAACGATGCGGACATTTTCCGAACAAACCCGTGGTGTCAGCCGCAGAGTTCGCGCAACGAATCCAAACCGCGGTGCAGGCACGCCGCGATCCAGAATTTGTCATCTTCGCTCGGACCGATGCCCGTCAAACCCTGGGCCTCGATGAGGCCTTGGAGCGCATTCGCCGCTGCGTCGACGCAGGTGCCGACGCCGGATTCGTGGAAGCGCCCCAATCTTTGGAAGAGCTCGAGAAAGTTCCCCGAAGCCTGCCAATCCCCATGCTGGCAAACATGCTGACCGGAGGAGCCACACCGATCGTCCCACTAGCCCGGCTCGGAGAAATGGGCTACAAGTTTGCAGTGGCGCCCGTCGAGTCGCTCATGGTGACTGGCAAGGCGGTTCGAGACTTGACGCGTGCCTGGCTTGAGGAAGGCCGGGTGGATAACGTGGCGAACGCGGCCATGCCCTTCGCCGAACTGAAGAAGCTGCTGCGGGTGGACGAACTCCTCGAGAACGGCTCGTAGTTCAGTCGAAATCCGAGCAACTCATAAAATAGTGACAGCGCGCGCACCGCAGCTTGCACTTCTCATTCTGCAATTCCTGCCCACAGCGCGGACACCAGCGCCAATACTCACCAGGCTCCGCTGCACTCCCCACTTCCGAAGGGGGCGGCTCAGGAGAGGGCTGGGGGTCTGCACTCATCCGGCGTTACGGCTGCGCAGCCCGGGTTGGATTGAGCACCATATGATCCCCCACCGTGGTTGAGTATCGGATCGCCCGCGTCACGAAGACCTTCGCCTGACGGACCGACTGCACCAACGACAACCCCCGCGCAAGGTAGGCCGTGATGGCGGCCGAATAAGTGCATCCCGTGCCATGGGTGGCAACACCACGGATAAACTTGGCCCGCAGCAGATACTCCTTCCGTCCATCGAAAAGGACATCGATGGCCTCCACCTGATTCTTAAGGTGGCCTCCCTTGATCAGGGCAGCACATCCCCAACGATCATGCACGGTTCGAGCCGCCGAGGCCAAACCCTCCACATCGCGAATCTTCCTTCCCACAATCAACTCCGCCTCATCGAGATTGGGGGTGATGAGGATCGCCTGGGGAAACAGCCGCGACATCAGACTTCGCATGGCCGCCGGCTTCAGCAAGCGGGCACCACTGGTGGCCACCATGACCGGGTCCACCACGAGCGGCACCCGAGGGTCTTCCTCCCACCACGCGGAGATATGTCGAATCATCGCCTCCGAGTAGAGCATCCCGGTCTTCGCCGCGGCTGGCGGTAATTCCGCAAAGAGCGTCTCGAGCTGGATTTGGATGAACTCCGGCGGGGTCGGCAGGATGGCGGCCACCTCTTCCGGATTCTGCGCCGTAAGACAGGTGGTGACGCAGGTCCCGTGCACGGAGAGCGCGGCAAAGGTTTTGAGATCCGCCTGCAAGCCGGCTCCACCTCCGGAGTCCGAGCCGGCGATGGTCAGGGCAATGGGCTGTATGATTGGTTTCAAAGCTTGTTTCAACAGACGACCGAAGGTCTTGAACCACAGGCGAGGACGGGCCGCCTGGCCGCACTCTGCAACCCATTGGGACCAACCGCGAACTAACCGTTGAACCGTTTGAGAACAATGCTGGCGTTGTGCCCGCCAAATCCGAATGAGTTGTTCACAATCGCCTGGATCGGCATCGGCCGGGCAGTGTGCGGCACATAGTCGAGATCGCACTGCGGGTCCGGGTTGTCCAGATTCAGGGTCGGCGGCGCAATTTCGGTCTCCATCGCCTTGGCACAGATCGCGGTTTCAACCCCGCCGGCAGCCCCGAGCATGTGGCCCGTCGCGCCCTTGGTCGAGCTAACCGCCAGCTTAAGGGAATGCTCCCCAAACACGGTCTTGATGGCCTGCGTCTCGCAAACATCACCCTGCGAGGTGGAGGTGCCGTGCGCATTGATGTAAGAGATGTCCGTCGGATTGAGGCGAGCGCTACGCAGGGCCATCCGCATGCAGCGAGCGGCCCCTTCGCCTTCCGGGGCCGGGGAGGTCATGTGGTTGGCGTCCGCGGTGTTCCCGTAGCCCACCAACTCGCAATAGATCCGCGCCCCGCGCGCTTTGGCATGCTCTAGTTCCTCGAGGACCACCACCCCGGCACCTTCGCCCATGACAAAGCCGTCACGGTCCACATCAAAAGGCCTCGAAGACCGCTTGGGCTCCCCATTGCGCCGGCTCATGGCCTTCATGGCACAAAAACCGCCAATGCCCAGGGGCACGATGGTCGCCTCAGTCCCGCCCGCGAACATGACCTGGGCGTCACCCATCTTGATCGTCCGCCAGGCCTCGCCGATCGCGTGCGTTGCCGTCGCACACGCCGAGCAAGTCGCCACGTTGGGCCCGCGCAGCTTGTGAAACATCGAAAATAGACCCGAGGACATGTTCAGGATCAACATCGGGATCATGAACGGGGAAAGCCGGCCCGGACCTTTGGCCAGCAAAATCCGATGCTGTTCCTCGGTGGTATGCAAGCCACCGATTCCTGATCCCAGGAAAACCCCGACCTCATCCCGGTTCACCTTCTCGAGATCCAAGCCGGAGTCCTTCAGTGCCATCCAGCCGGCAAAAATGCCGAACTGGCTGAAACGATCCGCTCGTCGAACATCCTTGGGACCGGGGAACGCCGGCAACGGATCGAAGTTCTTGACCTCACCCGCGATCTGCGTGTCATACGCCGAGGCGTCAAACAGCGTGATCCGGTCGATGCCACACTGGCCTTCGATGACGTTTTTCCAAAGTTCATCAATGTGATTACCCAAGGGTGAAGCCACACCCAGGCCGGTAATCACCACACGACGATCAAACGGGGAGTTCGACATGAAATCAAAGGGGCAGCCTGGCTTTTCCGCCATGGCTGCCCCGGTCAAAGTCGCCAGGTCCTACTTGCGCTGAAGGTCTTCGATGTACTTCACGACATCGCCAACGCTCTGCAGCTTCTCGGCTTCTTCATCCGGAATCTCGTTGCCAAAATTTTCTTCCAGCGCCATCACCAACTCAACCGTGTCCAGGGAGTCCGCCCCCAAGTCCTCAATGAACTTGGCGTCTGGCGTGACCTGATCCGGGTTCACGTTCAATTGTTCGACGATGATCGCCTTAACTCTTTCCTCAATCGATTTCTCAGCCATGAGTCTCTCCGATTACAAGTTTGCGACTGTCTAAGTCACGTTCTACTGACCGTCAAGCCCTGTTTCCAACCAATCGACCCGCCTAAAAACAGGGACTGCTGCACCGAAATGCCGATCATGATGATTTTTGGGTCGAAAATCGTGTTGTGTCTATCGATGGGGGAGGACCGTGTCGAGTGCTTTTTCACATGACCATGCCGCCATCCACGGTCAACACCTGCCCCGTGACGTAGCGGCCGGCCGCGCTGGCGAGATAAAGAGCCGCTCCCGCGATGTCCTCGGCCTGCCCCAATGTCGCCATCGGTATCTGCTTCAGAATGCCAGCTTTAAGCTCGTCGGTCAGCTCCGCCGTCATGTCGGTTTCGATGAAGCCAGGGGCGATCGCATTCGCGGTGATTCCACGCGATGCGAACTCGCGGGCCACTGATTTGGTAAAACCGATGAGGCCGGCCTTGCTGGCTGCATAATTCGCCTGCCCACCATTGCCCATCAACCCGATCACCGAAGAAATATTGATGATGCGTCCGCTCCGCTGTTTCAACAAGGAGCGGGTAAAAGCCTTGGTGAAATGAAAGGCCCCCTTGAGATTCGTGTCCAAGACCACATCCCAGTCGGCCTCGCTCATGCGCATCAACAAGCCATCCCGAGTGACGCCAGCATTGTTGACCAGGATGTCCACGCGCCCCGCCTCCGCGAGAATCTTCTCGCCTGCGGCGGCCACCGCCGGGCCATCCGACACATCCACCGCCAGTGCCCAAGCAGTACGGCCGAGGGCCCGAACCTCATTCGCCACCTTTTCAGAATTTTCCACAGTCCGCGAGACGCAGACCACGTTAGCCCCCTCCGAGGCGAATTTAAGAGCGATGGCACGACCGATACCTCGGCCCGCCCCGGTGACGACCGCAACTTGATTTGAGAGAATGGACATAATTGTGTTTGTGAAATTGAGAATGTCTGAGCGCGGGCGCCAGTTCAACCCTGCGGCGAGTTCAATGCTTGAACCGCAACCTCCAGGCTAGTCGTGTCCGCCACGTTCAAGATCTGCACCTGATCGTCGATGCGCTTCATAAAACCGCTCAACGCCTTACCCGGCCCCAGTTCCACGAACCGAGTGAATCCCTGAGCGATGAGGTAACGGATCGACTCCTCCCAGCGAACTGAAGCGGTGACCTGATCCACAACCGTCGACACAATGCTGGCGGGGTCGCCATGGGGTTGCGCTGTCACGTTGGAAATGACCGGGACTTGAGTTGCGTGGAGCGTGAGGGCGCCCATGGCTTCCCGCAGCCGCGGCTGGGCGACCGCCATCAACGGGGAATGATAAGCGCCCGCCACCTTGAGGGTCATGGCTTTCTTCGCTCCCGCCGCCTTGGCCGCTTCGCAGGCTTTGTCCATTAAGTCGGCGGCCCCGGAGATCACAATCTGGCCGGGGCAGTTCAAGTTCGCGAGAGTGACGCCCACCTGGGCGCAGACCTCCCGGGTCTTGGCCTCATCCAGTCCGATAATGGCGGCCATCCCCCCGCGGGTCGCCTCACAGGCTTCCTGCATGAAGCGGCCCCGTTGACGCACCACTCGGATTCCATCATCGAAGGACATGGCTCCCGCGGCCGTGAGGGCGGTAAACTCTCCGAGCGACAAACCGGCGGCAGCATGGAATTCGAACCCCGGAACCCGTTCTTTCAGGAGCTGATAGGCGATCCATCCCACCAGGAAAATTCCTGGCTGGGCGTTCTCCGTTTGGGTCAGTTCGGATTCCGGACCCTCGAAGCAGATGCGAGCCAGGTCACAACCGACAGCCAAATTGGCTCGGTCAAACCACTGCCGGGCGATGGGGTACTTTTCGGCGAGGTCCTTGCCCATGCCCACGGCTTGGGCTCCTTGGCCGGCAAAGAGGAGCGCTGTTTTGTTCATTTCTGGCGGGACTAAACACAAAAGCCTGCCGACAGGAAAGCGGAGATTTCCGACCGAGAATCCTGTTGGCCGGGGCGGCAATTTCTGCTATCACCCTACCGCCCATGGTTCCGAGGTTCAAAATCCCGTTGTTTCTGGCGATTCTCTTCGCCTGGGGGCAACTCGTCTCGGGGCAGAGTCCTCGGTCGATTGATTTCTCGCTGCAAACCGATGGCACCCATCCCTTTGGAGACCTAACAACCCGCTACCGAGTGCAGCAGTGGAAGGTGGAGCAAGGGCTGCCGCAGAACCACGTCACCTGCCTGATGCAAAGCCATGATGGCTATGTATGGGTAGGAACGGTTTTTGGACTCGCCCGTTACGACGGTGTCCGATTTACGGTGTTTGAAAAATCGAGCCTTCCGCTGATGGTGGAGACCGACGACCACATCCTGGGCATGGCGGAAGATCGGGACCATGCGATCTGGGTCTGCGCTCGGAATGGACTGTTGCGCCGGCAGGAGCATACCTGGACGGCGTTCATTACCGGAGGACCCGAACTGGGAAAGTATCAGCCCACCGGAGTTTGCGCCGCGAAAGAGGGAGGGGTGTGGGTGGGTGTTCACGGTGCGGTCCTGCGTTTCGATCAGAACGGAGCCAAGGAGACCCTCATACTGGACTTCAAACCGGCGGTCCGCTCGGTCCGGATGCTAGCGGAAGATGATCGAGGCCGGGTCTGGCTGGCGGACCGATACCGCGTCATGCGCTGGACCCCGGGGGAGGACCGGGCCGTCATGGTGTTTGACTATTCGAACGCGGTGGGCTGGGTCCACTACCTCTACAAAGATCCCGACGACGGCAGCATTCGGTTCGGCGGCCAATTTGGAGCCTACAAGGTCGAAAACGACCTGCCCCGGCTGATCGGCGGATTCAAAACGTCTTCCGGGGGTATTCTCACCAACACGGTGTTCGCCATCGCGGACGACGGTCATGGACGAGTGTGGACCGCCGAGGACGGGCGGCTGGTCCAATCCATTTTTGGTAAGTCCGGGGAAGAGCCTCAGGAAATTGGAGTTCACCGGCATCCAGGGCTCACTTCCGTGGAGAAGCTGATGCGGGACGCCGAGGGCAATCTATGGGCTGGAACCAGCTTCGACGGGTTGCTGTTTATCAAGGAGCATCGCATCGCCACGCTGATCGCACCCGGTGGCAGATTGCAGAATAACCTGTGGTCGGTCTGTGAGGATAGCGAGGGGGCGATCTGGATGGGCAGCTCGCGGAACCTGCTGCGCTGGCACCAGAATGAGCTGACTCCGTTTGGCCCACCCCCTTCCTCGATGCCCAACGGGCTCGTCTTCTCGGTGGTCCCCGACCCTCGAGGAGGCATCTGGGTGGGGTACGCGGGCTACGGACTGTTTCATTTCAACGGCACGCGATGGGACCCCGGTCCTCGGTCGAGCCTGAGCCTGCAAGCAACTAACGACCTGAACACCCGCTGCATCCTCACACGTCGTGACGGATCTGTCTGGTTCGGCATGCTGGATGGGCTTTACAGCTGGTCGAACGAGAAGCTCACCCACTTCACGAAAACGAATGGGCTGCCCGGGAATGATATCCGGGCCCTCCACGAGGATGCGGCGGGCAACCTCTGGATCGGCACCTACAGCGATGGACTCTCCCGTTACACCGGCGGAACATTCACCAACTTTGGGCGCAAAGAAGGTCTGAAAGACCTTCAGATCTCCGCCTTTCTGGAGGAACCGGACGGCTCCCTGTGGATCGGAACCTCGTCCGGTCTGGCCCGCCACCGCAACGGAAGCTTCCGCACCTTGACCCGGAAGGAGGGGCTTTATGACAACCTGGTGAATCAAATTGTGGCCGACGATTACGGTTCTTACTGGATCAGCTGCAATCGGGGCATCTACCGAATCTCCAAGGACGATGCCCGCGAGGTGGCGGATGGGACGCTGGAAGCCCTCACCTCGATGCCCTTTGGCGAATCCGAGGGCATGCAAAGCGCTGAGACCAACGGTGGTTCGCAGCCGGCCGGTTGGAAATCCCGCGACGGCCTCCTCTGGTTCCCCAGCGGAAACGGGCTCATCCGAATTGATCCTAAAGACTTCCTCGTCAACAAGCGAAGACCCTCGGTGGTCGTCGAGCAGGTCATCGCCAACGCGGTCATACGTTACGGTGACGGAGCAGATCGGGATCCTCCCACGGTCCGATCCGGCGAGGGCCGCTGGCAAGAGCAGCGCGCCAGGCCTGAACAACCCTTCCATCTCCAATTTCCCGCCGGCCAGGCTGGAGTCGTGGAGATTCGCTATACGGCCAACTCGTTCGGCGACCCAAGCAAAGTGCGCTTCCAATACCGCATGATCGGCCATGATCGCGGCTGGCAGGACGCGGGAGACCGTCGAATCGCCCACTACACCAATCTGGACCCCGGCACCTATGAATTCCAGATCCGCGCTTGCAGCAGTCACGGGCGCTGGGGACCGATCGACCGTCATCTAACCTTCACCATAGCGCCCTACTTTCACCAGACTTGGTGGTTCGCGAGCCTGTCCCTCCTGGGAATCGTGGCGAGCGTGATGGCGGTTCAGTCCTATCGTCTGAAAACCCAGCGCAAAATCCTACAGCTCGAAAAGGAGCACGCCCTGGAAAAAGAGCGCGCGCGCATCGCCAAGGATATGCACGATGATCTGGGCGCACGGCTCACCCAGCTGGGCATGATTAGCCAGGCGATCGAGTCGCCTGGCTTCCAAGCCAACCCAGGGGAAGGGTCCCCACTCCCCAAGATCTCCGCCCTCGCGCGGGATGCGGTGCGCAGCCTGGACGAGATTGTCTGGGCGGTCAGCCCGGGCAAGAACTCGCTCGACCAACTCGCGGGCTACCTGGTCCAGTCCGCCCAGGATCTCATCACCCCGTCCGGCCTGCGCTTCGAGCTGCAGATGCCCCCACACATCCCGCCGCTTCCACTGACGTCCGAGCTTCGTCACAACGTGTTCCTGGTATCCAAGGAAGCCTTGAACAACGCGGTGAAGCACAGCGGCGGCAACTGCATCCGGCTTGAGTTTAGCCACGGTCCACAGGAGGGCCGCGTCGTCATCAGCGACGACGGCGACGGCTTCAACATCGCGGACGCCGCCGGGGCAGGCAATGGACTGGCCAACATGAGGAAGCGTGCCGAAAGCGTGGGCGCCTCTTTCGATCTCGACAGCCGGAAAAAGCAAGGGACCCGGATTGAAGTCCGGTTTCCCCTCCCCACGGAAGGATCCAGATGATGAACACTTTTTCTCACCAACCTCACCCCAGCAGTACCATGAGTTCCAGCTATTCCGTGAACCTTCCAACACCGAAAATCACTGTCTCGATCATTGAGGATGACTCTGGTCTGAGGGACAGCCTGCAAACCCTGCTGGGAGGATTCCCACGCTTTCGGTGCGTCTCGGTTCATCCCAATGCCGAGCATGCGCTCCGGTTCCTTCCAGAGAGCCGGCCTAACGTGGCGCTGGTCGACATCAACCTGCCCAAAATGTCGGGCATCGAATGTGTCCGTCATCTGAAACCCCAGTGCACTCAGACTCAGTTTCTCATGCTGACGGTGTACGAAGACACCGACCGAATCTTCGAGTCGCTCAAGGCGGGAGCCAGCGGTTACCTGCTGAAAAGATCCGAACCCACTCGAATCATGTCGGCACTCGAAGAAGTTCACGCCGGCGGAGCCCCGATGACCGCCGAGATCGCGCGGAGGGTGGTGAAATCTTTTCAGGAAATCCGCCCGGAGGGCGAAGCTGTCACCGCCCTGCTCCGCCCGCGGGAGTGCGAGGTTCTGGAACTGCTTTCCAAAGGGGCATCTTATCGGGAAATTGCGGAACGGCTGGGCATCAGCTTCTCCACCGTCAACAGCCACGTCAAAAGCATCTACGAGCGCCTGCACGTTCGGTCCCGCAGCCAGGCCGTGGCTAAATACTTCGGCAAAGAACCCTGCTAAAGCCGAGTCCCCCTGCCGCCTCAAACCTGGCCGTTTTGCCTTGTCAGAAGCCGCCCGATCCCTGATAAAAACCGTGGATCGTTAAAAGCCGTGGACCTCGCGGGTGCTCCCCGAACCTGGCCTTTCGCTCCAAGTTAGCTTCTCGGGTCGTGTCTTTGAGTCGTGTCCTTTAACTGATGTTGCGTTAACCAAACCCTGCTATGATCAGAAATCTCCCCGGATCCATCCGTCAAGGGCTCACTTTTCTGCCTGCCTTGGCCATCAGCTCGTGGGCCTGGAATGCTAGCGCTGCCACCGTGTTTCAAGATGACTTTGAGGCTGACAGCTCGGCAGCTTGGCTGGTGTTCGATGGCGCTGAAACCGGACCTTCCGACTTCGAGGCTCGCTTCAACTTTGACTACAGCACCCAAGGGATACCCCCCGCCCCCCATTCTTCAGGAGGTTCGACCCGGGGCCTGCGCCTGACCGTGAACAAAGCGGATGACATCCAAGATCGCGCGGCGGTCACGGTGTTTCCCAAAGACAAAAGCTTCAGCGGGAATTTCGTCCTCCGTTTCGACATGTGGATAAACTATCCGGGTGGCGCCTTCGGTGCCGGGGGCACGGGATCGACCGAGTTCAGCCTGTTTGGCATCAACCATGTCGGCGACAAGGTGACCTGGCCATTCGGCACCGACACCGATGGCTTGGTGTTTGCCGCGACCGGTGAAGGTGGTGCAAACCGGGATTATCGAGCCTACGAGGGAGTGCCCGGCGCAGCCTTGACTGAATTGCAGGGCGCCGCCGGGGGATTCCTGGACCGGGATGGCGCCGGCGGGATCGAACAGGAGAATTTTACATTGCCCGCCGACCATCCCTTGGCGGTGATGTTTCCCAGCCCGGCCTACGAATCCCAAGGATCCATCGGTAAGCACTGGATCGAGGTGGAGGTGCGACAGGAGAACAACGAAGTCATCTGGGTGCTGAACGGTTACCAAATGGCCCGGCGCAGCAACACCTCCGCCTGGACTTCCGGCAACATCATGCTGGGCTACACCGACCTCTTCCCCTCGATCGCAGCCCCGGCGAACCTGGCGTTCGTGCTCTATGACAATGTGCGCGTGGAAACGCTGGACGGACCAGCCATCGCCGTCGTCACCGCGGAGAACGGCGACACCACCGCCACCGAACCGTCCGGAGACAATGCCAGTGTGATCCTCCGTCGCTCGGGAGGGGACCTGACACAGCCGCTGACCGTGAATCTCAGCACGCGAGGCACCGCCACGAAAGACTCCGACTACCAAGCCCTGCCGGAATCGGTCACCTTTCCAGCGAATGCCGATGTTCTGACGGTGGACGTCCAAGTCCTCGATGACGCCAAGGGCGAGAAGTTGGAGACCGTGCTAGTCGATGTGGCGGCCGGATCCGGATACGAGGTCGGCGCGCCCTTTCGCGGAAAGGTGGAGATCGCCGACGATGGGGACATCACTTCGGTTGGCGTGGTCGCACTCGACGCTCTCAGCTATGAGCGGCAGGATCTGGACACCATGACCTTCCAGGTTACTCGAAACGGGGATGAGAGCACCGACCTGACCGTCCAGTTCTCCCTGAGCGGCACTGCTCAGAACGGAGCCGACTACACCGCAGCCGACCTGACGGTGACCATTCCCGCCCTCAGCACCACCGCCATCGTCACTCTCACACCCGAGGATGATTCCGAGATCGAAGGCGGGGAATCCGTCACACTGACACTGGAGCAGGGCGAGGGCTATGTGGTCGCCGCCACCAACCCTTCCGCCAGCGCCTCCATCACCGATGACGACCTACCCTCAGGGACGGTTCTGTTCAACGAGGACTTCGACAATGACGTTTCGGGGCAATGGAAATTCTCCTTCAATGCCGCCAATGGCGTGGAGGACTATCAATTCGAAATCAGCCATGACTACAGCGCGGAAAGCATACCCGCCTCACCTCATGGCAGCGGCACCACTCGCGGATTGAAAGCGACGGTGAACAAGAACGACGCCACCGCCTCGGCCGCCGCGCTGAATCTTTATCCCATCGGCCTGGCACTGAACGGCGATTACTCGGTCCGATTCGACATGTTCGTGCACTACAACCCGGCGGTGGCCGGCACCACTGAACATGCCATCTTTGGCGTGAACCATAGCGGCACGGCGACGAATCGTCACGGCCTGGCGGGGAGCGACGGCGTCTGGTTCGCAGTCGAGACAGATGGGAGTGCGAGCGGCGGCGGCCGAAGCTATGTGAGCTACCTTGGCAATCCCACGGCTGCCCCCACCTTCCTGAACAGGACTGCCACCGAGTTCGCCTCTGTCTTCACTCGCCCGCCCTACGCTGCCGCTGGCGCGGCCTCCGGCCAGTGGGTCGACGTGGAGGTCCGACAGGTGGCAGACAGCATCACGCTCTTCATCAATGGCAACAACCTGTTCACCCGCACGGCGGCTCCTTACACCTCTGGAACTCTGATGCTCGGGCACATGGACTCGTTCGGCTCGGTGGGAAGTGTCGACAACTATACCCTGTTCGACAATCTGCGAGTCATCGGGCTAGGCCAGAATCGCCCTTCGCTCCAGGCAACACGCGACGGCACCGCGCTCGTCATCCAGTTCACCGGAACCCTGGAGTCGGCCACGCAACCTGCGGGACCTTACACCGCCGTGGAGGGCGCCGCCTCCCCCCTCCGCATCGAGCCGACAGCCCAGCCCGGCCAAAGCTACTACCGCAGCCGCAATCCTTAAGCGGCCGCGGTCAGCGCAGACTAACGCCGAGCCACCGTAGCCTTCAGGGGCACAAAATTGGTGGAGCCTTTCATTTTTCCTGCCTCCACCAACAGAGTGTAGCTCACCCCCGCCACGAGCGGCTCAGGCTGGGCGTCTTCAACGGCCGGCCGCATGCCGCGCGGAGCGATTCCGTAGACCATGGCCTTGGTGGGGCCTGAGTTTGTCTCAGATACCAGGTGCCAGAGCGGGGTCGGGAACTTCTGCGAGGCCAACTCCTCCGTCTTCACCACTTTCAACGAGGTCAGCTCATACTTGCGGCTAAAGGCAAACGAAACAGGAAAGACGGGCGGGGCATCCAGGTTCTTCGCCGGGTCCGCCCTCTGGGGGATCGGGCGATGTTGAACAATGATCTGAATACTTTGACGACCAAACCAGTCGGTAAAATAGCTGACGTAGAGCACAGCGAGTAACAGGACAGTGCTCAGCAAGACGGACGTTCGCTTCTGCATATTAGTTTCAGTTGACGGTGTCGGGTGCCGATTATTCGAGAGATCGAATCCGCAGAGGCCAACAGATGGGAGCAGCCGCCGGAAGGCAACCCATCACCAGCCCTGGGCGCTCGCGACCAAGGCGAGATCCCATATCGAATCAAAACGGAAAACAAACGTATGAAGCGAAGTTGCAAATCCACATTCTCAACGGCCAAGGGCTTCACCTTGATTGAGCTGTTGGTAGTTATCGCGATCATCGCGATCCTCGCCGGCATGATCCTTCCAGCGCTTTCCAAGGCAAAGGAATCGGGCAAACGCACCAGCTGCCTCAACAACCTGCGGCAATTGGGCATCGCCACCGCGATGTACACCGGAGATCACGAGGGTCGTTTTCCCACCCGCCAAGTGCCGAATGCCTGGCCCGAATCTTTGTACGAGGACTATCACGAGGTGAAGATTCTTCGCTGCCCGTCGGATGGACCCGGGGTCCCCGCCAGTCATACCGAGCTGGCCGCCAAGAACATGATCGCCGACTCCGCTCCGCGCAGCTACATCATGAATGGTTGGAATGATTACTATCTGGAAATGAACCGCGACAAGGGTTGGTCGTTCTCTCAGATTAACGGCACCAAGATGGACGAGTCGGGTGTCACCCGCCCGACCGAAACCGTTATCTATGGAGAAAAGGAGATCAGCTCCCGACATTTCTACATGGACTTCTTGGAGTCGAGCGCCGGTAACGACTTTGAGGAGTTGGACCATGCCAAACATTCGATCGCCCTCAAGGGCTCGGGCGGCTCCAACTATGCCTTCGTCGACGGCAGCGCCCGCTACCTGCCATTCGGCCAATCGGTCAACCCCGAGAACCTCTGGGCCATCACCGACAAATGGCGCAAGAGCCCGGTTCAAGTCTCCAGCAATTGAGCCTGCTTTCGCGCGGTTGGACTCACGTAGCTCCAACCGCGCTGCCGCTATTCTTCGCGTCTCATCCCGCCGCGCCCGGTGCGTCTCCCGGGTTCCCTGCGCCCACTGCTCCTCTGTCTGACTCCTAGCCCCTCCTCCCGGTTACAAAAATCGGTAGCCTCCCCCCTTGCCTTTTTGGCGGGGGACACTATCTAGTCCACACTAGTCCCGGCGCCCTCAAGGCGAGACGGGCGATAAACCTGGGATCGATACGACGATACGACGGATATGACACCGATGCTCGCATTTATGATGGGCTATGGCTTCAGCGCCTGGGACTTACTGCTCATTCCAGGGCTCCTGCTCGGGCTCTATGCCCGGGCGCGGCTTTCCTCATCGTACGGACGCTATTCGCAAGTCCCGGCCGAATCGGGACTAAGCGGAGCACAGGCCGCCCGCCAAATCCTGGATTCCGTCGGATTGCGCAGCATGCCAATTTACGAGACTCCAGGCCAACTCACGGATCACTATGATCCTATCAAGAAGGCCCTGTTCTTGAGCGGTGAGAATTTTCATGGCCGATCGCTGGCCGCCCTGGGCGTGGCCGCCCATGAAGCCGGACACGCCTTGCAGCACAAGGCGGCCTACGGCCCGCTCCACCTGCGCATGGCCTTGGTGCCCGTGGTTACCTTTGCCAGCAACGGCGCCATGTTCGCCTTCATGATCGGCATGTTCCTCGCCGGAGGACGGGTAGCCGGGGGCTGGGGCTCCACCCTCATGGGCATCGGCATCGCCCTCTTCACCGCCATGACCTTCTTCCAGCTGGTGACCCTGCCAGTGGAGTACGACGCCAGCAGCCGCGCCAAGAAGCAGCTGATCGGCCTGGGGCTGATCAGCCCGCACGAACTCCGCGGCGTCTCCAGCGTCCTGGGGGCGGCCGCGCTGACTTACGTCGCCGCTCTCGCATCGGCCGTGTTTGAACTCTTGCGTCTGATCATGATCTCGCGCAGCTTGAGCTCGCGAAATGACCGGTAACTGGATCAGCGCGGCCAGAGTTGGCAAAGGCATTGCCCTTCTGCTGTGGACGGTCTCCGCCCACCCCCTCAACGCTGCCGAGACGGGCTCTGGCGACCTGGTGGTCATCTCCCCCCACAACGAGTCGATCCGCCAGGAGTTCGGTCTGGCCTTTTCCGACTGGCACTTGAAGACCCACGGGTCCAGGGTGAAAATTGAGTGGCGTGATGTGGGTGGCAGCTCGGAGGCCCTGCGATTCATCCAGTCCGAATTTGGGAAAAAGCCGAACGGGATCGGGGTCGACTCCTTTTTCGGTGGAGGCCAGGAGCCATACGTCTTGCTGGCCCAAAAAGGCCTGCTCGAAATCGTTGACCTTCCGACGGAGTTACTGCAGCCAATCCCGGCCAAGCTGCACGGGCTTGATCTCTACGATCCGGGACATCGTTGGTATGGAGCCGCGATCTCGAGCTTCGGCATCCTGCAGAACTTGCGCGTCCAGTCCCAGCTTGGCCTGCCGCAAATCCATCGCTGGTCCGACCTGGCCGACCCGCGCCTCAAAGGTTGGGTGGGGGCCGGCGACCCGCGCAACAGCGGCACGATGATGGTCATGTTCGAGGGAATTCTCCAATTCAATGGCTGGGACCAGGGCTGGCGAGTTCTCACCCAAATGGCCGGCAATGCGCGTAAATTTGACCGGGTTTCGACCACGACGGCCAAAGATGTCACGATCGGGGAAACGGCTTATGGGCTGGCCATCGATTTCTACGGGTTCAGCCAAGTCGCCTACGCGGGAAAGACCAACCTCACCTTCATCATCCCCGAGGATTTCGCCACCCTGGCACCAGACCCGATCGCCATCCTGAAGGGCGCGCCAAACCTAAAGCTCGCGCAGCGCTGGCTCCATTTCGCACTCGGTGAACCCGGGCAGAAACTGTGGTTCTTTCCTCGGGGCCATCCTGAGGGAGCGCGCCTCAATTCCATCGAACGCCTCCCAATCCGGAGTGAT
The DNA here is from genome assembly GCA_016793885.1 of Verrucomicrobiales bacterium. Lineage (NCBI taxonomy): Bacteria > Pseudomonadati > Verrucomicrobiota > Verrucomicrobiia > Verrucomicrobiales > Verrucomicrobiales bacterium. The sequence continues at coordinate 19,184 of JAEUHE010000146.1, read as the reverse complement.
CTCTACCAACGATACCCCCAGGGCAGTAACATCGGCAGTTCGCCCTTCGCGCGCTCCCAGACCTTCCAATACAACGGAAAGTTAGCACGCGACCGACGCGAGGTGCTTCCAGCCCTGCTTGGAGCCCTGCTTATCGATACCCATGCCGAGCTGCAGGCCGCCTGGCAGGCCGTGCTGGCGCGAGGGACGAAACCCCAGGAAGTGGAGGAACTCGGAAGACCTCCTTTGACCGAGCCGGAGCTGATGGCTCTCGCGCAAGGCAATTGGAAATCGAACTCCTATCGGCTGCCATTGAAAGTGACGTGGCAGCGCTGGGCTCAGGAGAAGTACCGCGGCCTGGCCGACCGCCGCTGACATTGAGCTTGGAAAGCCCAACTTGAGCCGCTACAGACGGGGGCAGCATAAACCCGGTGAACGTTACCATCACTCATCTCACCAAGCGCTTCGGAAGCACTGCCGTCCTGCACGGGATAGACCTGCGCATCGAATCCCAGGAGCTTTTCTTTCTGCTGGGGCCCTCCGGATGCGGGAAAACCACGCTCCTCCGCACGTTGGCGGGATTCTATCAGCCCGACGAGGGTGAACTTCGGTTCGGAGACCGGCTGATGAACGGGGTCCCGCCCCATGAGCGAAATAGCGGCATGGTCTTTCAAAACTATGCGCTCTGGCCCCACCTGACCGTGGCGAAGAATGTCGCCTACGGTTTGGAGGCTCGAGGCATCGGCAAGCGGGATTGCGACCAGCGTGTGACCGAAGCGCTTTCCATTGTGCAGATGTTGCCCTACGCCGACCGCTCGCCCAATCAGCTGTCCGGCGGCCAGCAACAGCGAGTGGCCCTGGCGCGGGCGCTCGTGATCAAACCGGACCTCCTGCTACTCGACGAACCCCTGTCCAATCTAGACGCGAAGTTGCGTCTGGAGATGCGCGAGGAGATCCGACGCATCCATCAGGAGACTCGGATCACAACGATCTACGTCACCCATGACCAAAAGGAAGCGCTGTCGCTGGCCGATCGCATGGCCGTGATGCGCGATGGCCGCCTCGAGCAGGTCGGCGACCCTCGAACGATCTATCGTTCTCCGGCCAATCGGTTCGTTGCCGACTTCATCGGCGAAACCAACTGGCTTCCGGGCACCGTTCAGCAATCCAACGGAACCCACTGCTCAGTAACGACCGAACTGGGGAGTTTCGAAGCTTCCAGCCAGCCGGCCTTCCAGCCAGGCGACTCCGTTCTGCTGGGCTTTCGCCCGGAAGCGGTGGAGATCGGCGAACGGTCCCAGAATTCGTTCCGTACGGAAATCCGCCAGCTCAGCTATTTGGGAGAGATCGAGCAATACGGTCTCGCGAGCGCCACAGGGAAAATCATCAAGGCGTTCGAGCAAAACCCGCAGGCGCTGCGGCAGATCGGATCGCCGCTGAGTGTGTATGTCCGCCCGGAGAATCTCCTCCTCCTTCCTCCCGAGTCTTAAATTGTCCCCATTCCCCCAAACCCCATGCTCCCAGGAATTCAGCAGTTTCAGCTCCAGGGTCGATCAGCAGTCATCACGGGCGGCTCCCGCGGCCTGGGCGAGGCCATGGCGGCCGGCCTGGCTTCGGCCGGCGCGGAGATCATGGTGGTCAGCCGGAAGGAAGATGAGGCGGTGCGAACCGCAAGCCGCATAGCCAAGGACCATGGCACCCGCGCGCTCGGCTTGCAGGCCGATATCACCTCGCAGCCTCAGGTTGAGCAGATGGTGGAAACCGCCCGACGCGAGTTTGGTAAGATCGATATCCTGATCAACTGTGCGGGTATCAACATCCGTGGCCCCATCGAAGACCTGAGCCTGGAACAGTTTCATCAGGTCATGGCCACCAATGTCACGGGCACCTGGCTGTGCTGCCGGGCGGTGGCGCCCCTCATGAAACAGCGGAACCACGGGCGAATCATCAATGTCGCCAGTGCCCTCGGGCTGGTGGGCCTCGCGGGCCGCACCCCCTATGCCTCCAGCAAAGGCGCGGTGGTCCAGATGACCCGCACGCTCAGCCTGGAACTCGCTCCGCAGGGCATTACTGTAAATGCCATCTGTCCAGGGCCGTTTCTCACGGAGATGAACGCGGCGATCGCCGAAACCAGCGAAGCCAAGCAATTCCTGGTCGGGGCCACCGCCCTCAAGCGCTGGGGGCGACTGGAGGAGATCCAGGGCGCTGCCATTTTCTTGGCCAGCGACGCCGGCAGCTACTGCACCGGCAGCATGCTCGCCGTCGACGGCGGCTGGACCGCTCAGTAATGCTGACTCCGACAACGGGTGACGCTATGTCTAAAGGGGAAAAAAGAGTTCTCATTCCTCTTCCCTCCGGGTCCCCCATCGCGTCCATTGCGCCCATCGCGGTTTAAAACTCGGGCCCCTTCCCGTCCCGGCCGAGCACATAAAAAAAACCCGGAGGCATCGCTGCCTCCGGGTCTGAAAAACGAACCGCGAGTGACGGAGTGTGAGTTAGGCGGCCGCCTGATCGCTCTTGCGACGCAGAGTCGCCTTCGCTTCGCCCTTCACCACGGCCTGATTGATCTTCACGCCCATGATGTCGTCGTTACTAGGAACCTCATACATGACTTCCAGCATGAGCTTTTCGATGAGGCTGCGCAGAGCGCGGGCGCCGGTGCCCTTCCGGTGAGCCTGGCAGGCCAGCTCCTTGAGCGCGTCGGGACTGAACTCCAGATCCACACCTTCCATCGCCAGCAGCTTCTGATATTGCTTCACCAGGGCGTTCTTAGGCTCGGTCAGAATGGACACCAACTGATCCTCGGTGAGCTGCTGCAGGGAGGTGTGCATTGGCAACCGGCCAATGAACTCCGGAATGAACCCGAAGGAGATGAGGTCCTCGGGTTCCACCGCAGCCATCATTTCCTCGCGGGTCATCTCGTGATTCTTCACCTCTTCGCCAGCGCGGAAGCCCATGCTGCGCTTGCCCAGCCGACGCTGCACGATCTGCTCCAGGCCGACGAAGGCGCCGCCGCAGATGAACAGGATGTTCTGGGTGTTGACCCGGATGTATTCCTGCTGGGGATGCTTGCGCCCGCCCTGAGGGGGAACATTGCAAATCGTTCCCTCCAGGATCTTGAGCAGCGCCTGCTGCACACCCTCGCCCGAGACATCGCGGGTGATTGACACGTTTTCGGTCTTGCGGGCGATCTTGTCGATCTCATCGATATAGACAATGCCCCGCTGAGCCCGCTTCACGTCGTATTCCGCATTCTGGAGCAGGCGGAGGATGATGTTTTCGACATCCTCGCCGACATAGCCAGCCTCGGTGAGAGTCGTGGCGTCGGCGATGGCGAAGGGCACATCGAGAATCTTGGCCAGACTCCGGGCCAGGAGCGTCTTGCCGCTGCCGGTGCTTCCGATCAGCAGAATGTTGCTCTTTTCGATCTCCACCTCGTTGTGGCGAGCGGGCGCCACCTCGTCCGGAGACCGGGCGGCCGGCTCCTGCAGAATCCGCTTGTAGTGGTTGTGAACAGCCACCGATAGCGTCTTCTTGGCGTGATCCTGCCCGATGCAGTGCTGGTCCAGCGTCCGCCGAATCTCGAGCGGCTTAGGGACCTGATGAGTCGGCGCGGCGGCCTTCTTCACCTCAGTCGCCATCTCGCGGTCGAGGACGTTCTTACACAGGACAACACAGTTGTCACAGATGTAAACGCCAGGCCCAGCGATGAGCTTCTTCACTTCGGCATGAGATTTGCCGCAAAAACTGCACAAGGTAATACTAGAGGGTCGCGCCATTGGATTTGTTTAGTTTAGGATGTGACCGAGGTTTTGTCCGGCAGACCAGGAACTTCTTTGCGGGAAACCACGACCTCATCCACCAGGCCGAAAGCTTTGGCTTCCTCGGCGCTCATGAAGTTGTCGCGGTCGCACGCCTTCTCCACGGTATCGTAGGTCTGGCCGGTGTGCTTGGAAATGATATTGTTCAAGCGCTGCTTGAGCTTGAGCATGTATTTGACCCGGATCTCCACATCGCTCGCCTGCCCCTCGGCGCCACCCAGCACCTGATGGATCATGACGTTTGAGTTCGGCAGGGAGAATCGCTTGCCCTTGGTGCCGGCACAGAGGAGAACAGCTCCCATGCTGGCCGCTTGCCCGATGCAATAAGTGTTCACGTCACACGTGAGGAATTGCATGGTGTCGTAGATGGCCAATCCCGCCGTCACGCTCCCACCCGGAGAGTTGATGTAGAGGTGGATGTCCTTCTTAGGATCCGTCATCTGGAGAAAAAGCAGCTGGGCGATAATGACATTCGCCACATTATCATCGACTTGGGTGCCAAGGAACACGATGCGATCGACCAGTAGCCGGGAATAGATGTCGTAGCCCCGCTCGCCGCGGCCGGTCTGTTCGATCACATTAGGGATCGGGAAGAAGTTTTGCATAGGTAAGTTGTTGAACGTGCGCGCAACGTAGCTCAAGCCCTCCAACACCGTCAAGGCCGCCAGGGGTGGGAGAGCATCGGCGAGGTTGCCTGGTACTTTCACATGTTCACCATCGTATTTCTACGTGTCTTCCTGAAGCCGATGATGTTGAATGACAGCATGAACCTCTCATTGGAGCATATCGGCCTCGCCAGCAAAGACCCGGTTCAGCTCTGTTCCTGGTATGAACACAGCCTGGGAGCCACCGTGGTCTACACTAACGGGCAAAATCCGCCGGCTTACCTGATTGCTCTGCCCGGGGGGGCTCTGATTGAGATCTACCCCGGGAGTCATAGTGTGCCCGAGACCGGCTACAATCGATTGGGGGGGTGGCGTCACCTCGCCCTGCGGGTGGAGTCGATCGAAGCCGCCCAGGCCCATCTGGCGGAGCGCGGCGTCGTGTTCTCCGAGCCTATCAAGCCCGCCGGAGGCGGTGGCCGCGTGCTTTTCTTCCCTGACGCCGATGGGAACCTGCTCCACTTGGTCGAACGACCAGCGAATTGGGTGCCTACCCCCTAAACTCGACGAGCGGGCGGCCCGATGTATGCTGTCCAAAAGCGGTACAGGACGTCAGGGGTTCCAGAAGGCGGCCGTGGACGGCCGCAAGGAGGATCCCCGCGACCTGGGCCGTAGGGTTCTGGGCAAGGGGACAACCTGGGGATAAGTTGTGAAAACTTATCCCTTGCAAATCTCCACCTAATTCCCTAAAGATGTGTGCAATCAACAAACCCAAGCACCATGAACCGACCTGTCATAACCAGTTGTCGTTCTTCTTCTGAAAAGAAGAGTTGTTTAGGTGCAGCTTATCGAGACGCTTTCACGTTGGTTGAGTTGCTCACCGTGATTGGTATTGTTGCCGTGCTCGCCTCGTTACTGCTTCCCGCGCTGACTCGCTCCCGAGAGCAGGCTCGTTCGACCGTCTGTCGCAACAACATGAAACAATTGACGTATGGGGTTTTCTCCTATGCGCATGAGAAGGAGGACGAGCTTCCCACGACCGGGCCATCCACAACCAAGCAGACCTACCAAAAGCGGCCGACGGACTGGGTCGTAGGCGGGCCAGGTGAACTACCCAGCAAGACAGCCTCGAAGTGGACCGACCCCAAATTTCCTTTCCACGCCGAGTCCGGTTCGATTTTCAACTATGTCACCGACTATCCTCGGGAAGAAATCTTCAACGAGGCAGATTCTCGGGTGTTCAAATCTTACCGGTGCCCTTCCTCGGATGACATTGGGGCGGCGCTGCGGGTCAATTACAGCTTGAACGGCTATCTCAACCCCGAGCGCAAGCTCAGCAAGAACAGCGGATTCACCCGCGGCCAACTGAAGTTGGGCTGGGTAACGGCTCCCAGCGAGAAAGTGCTTTTCGTTAACGAGAACCCGTTTGCCATGTCGGATGCCGCGTTCGAGCCGGTGAATAAGTACAACACCGCCGGGGAGATGTTCCTCATGCACAACCGCTCCGCGAATTTTTCCTTCTTCGATGGTAGCGTGGTGCCGGTTCAGGGAGAGGCGATGCTCGATGTGGTGAAGACGATGAACCGGTTAGATCGCCATTTCGATCCCCTCAAGTAAACCTAGGCCCCCCCAAGGTAGGCCGCCCGAACCTCCGGATTCGCCTTCAGCGTCTTGGAATCGTCCTGCAGCTTGACCTTCCCAGTCTCCAAAACATAGGCGTAACTGGAAACCTCCAAGGCGAGGTTCGCATTCTGCTCCACCAACAATATGGTGATGCCATGCTCACGGTTGATCTCAACGATCTTCTCGAAAATGGATTTGACCAGCAGCGGAGCGATTCCCAGGGAAGGCTCGTCGAGCATCAGGCAGCGCGGCTTACCCATCAGGGCCCGACCAATCGCCAGCATCTGCTGCTCGCCTCCCGACAGCGTCCCGGCGAGCTGTTTCAAGCGCTCCTTCAGGCGGGGAAATGTGTGAAACACAAACTCCAACTCCCGCTCAATCACACCCTTGTCGGTCTGGAGATAGGCGCCCATCTTCAAGTTCTCGAACACAGTCAGGTTGGCGAACACCATGCGGCCTTCCGGCACGTGACACAGCCCGCGGCGAACAATCTGATGAGCGGGAAGCTGAGTGATGATTTCACCTGCATACACCACCTTTCCCGAATGTGGACGCAGCAGGCCAGAGATGGTTCGCAACAGGGTAGTCTTGCCGGCACCATTGGCACCGATCAGCGAAACGATCTGCCCTTCCTGAACTTGGAGAGAAACGCCGCCAAGCGCTCCAATAGCTCCGTATGAGACGCGCAAGTCCTGAACCTCGAGCATCGAGACCTTCGTCCTGGGGACATGATCACTAGTCTCCTTCACCGGAATGTTCCTCTCCGAGATAGGCTTCAATGACCTTGCGATTACTTCGAATCTCTCGCGGGGTCCCTTCAGCAATTTTCATCCCGTGGTCCAGCACAACAATTCGCTTGGAGATCCCCATGACGACTGGCATGTCATGTTCCACCAACAAGACCGCAATCCGGTACTTTCCCTGGATAAACTGGATCAGCCTCATAAGCTCCTGCTTTTCGGTGGGATTCATACCCGCGGCGGGCTCATCCAACAGGAGAAGTTTGGGGTGGGTAGCCAACGCGCGAACGATCTCGAGTCGGCGCTGATCCCCATAAGGAAGATTTCTCGCGAGCGAATGTCGGCTTCTTGCTAGCCCGAAAATCTCCAGAAGCTCCATCGTCTCCTTCTCCACCGCCGCTTCCGACGCCGCAAAGCGCCCGCCGCGCAGAAGCGCTGCCAGCAACCCGTGTTCCTGGTGCATTCGCAGTGCCGCCCGCACATTGTCGAGCACCGAGAGGGATCCAAAGAGCCGAATGTTCTGGAAAGTGCGCGCGATGCCACGCGAGGTGATCTGATGCGGCTTCAGTCCAAGGTTCAACTCACCGCCAAACCGAAGGCTACCTTCAGTAGGACGATAGACGCCCGTGATCAGGTTGAATACGGTGGTTTTGCCCGCGCCGTTCGGGCCGATCAGCCCGATCAACTCTCCTTCACCGATGGAGATATCAAGCTCTGAAACCGCCGTCAGACCGCCGAAGCGGATCGTCACCTGATCGAGCTGGAGAAGAGGATTGCTCACACAGCCGAGGCGGGACGACGCCGCCAAGTCAAAATCCCCTGAGGCCGAAGCAACATCAGCCCAATCAACAACATTGAGTAGAGCAATGGTCGCGCCTCGCCAACCCAGCGAAGGGACCACCCTTCAGGCGTTCCCGGAAACGGCAATGAATATCCTGCCAGAACCCGTAGCCCTTCGGGCAGCAAAGTCAGCAAAGCAGCCGCCAAAATCACTCCAGCGGTGTTCCCCATCCCACCCACAATCACCATCACCACAATCTCCACGCTCCGAGTGAAATCGAAGCCTTTGGGATTTATGGTTAGATTGAAGTGTCCGTAAAGGCCGCCCGCGATGCCAGCGAAGAAGGCACCGACCACGAAGGCCACTATCTTGCATCGCGTGGTATCGATACCCATCGCCTCAGCCGCCACTTCATCGTCGTGTGTCGCCAAGAATCCCCTCCCATAAGTACTATTCACGATCGAAGTGACGGTATAAATGGTCACCGCGGCCGCAGCGAATACCCAAAACAAATTGGTCTGTGCAGGCACGCCATTCAATCCCAACGCTCCGCCAAGCGATTCGATGTTGCGGAAGATCACCGCAATGATCTGTCCGAAGCCCAAGGTCACGATGGCAAGATAATCGCCTTTGAGGCGAAGAGAAGGTGCCCCAACGACCAAACCCGCCAAAGCGGCAATGGCACCGCCCGCAAACAAAGCGAATAGGAACCAAAGGGTGGGCCCCAACCCGGCCGCGCTCGACCCAAAAAGCAGCGGGCCAGCAAACATGGTAAGTGCCGCCGCTACATAGGCTCCAACGGCCATAAAGCCCGCATGCCCCAGGGAAAACTGGCCCGCATGCCCGTTGATGAGATTGAGGCTGACCGCCAAAACAATGTTGATGCCAATGCGGGTCAGCACGTCCACGAAATACGCATCAATCCGATCCTGCGCAAACCCCAGCACCCCGCTCAAGACGAGCGCGATCAATAACAGGATCCGGGAGTAGGGCAGCATCTCAGACTTTTTCAGGTTGAAGTTTACCAATCAAACCCGCCGGCCGAAACAGCAGCACTAGGATTAGAAGGATGAACGCAATCGCTTCGGTCCAGGTCGACCACCTGCTACCCCGGACCAAAGTCTCGATCACTCCTATCATGAGTCCTCCCAGCGCAGCGCCTTGGATACTGCCGATGCCGCCAAACACCGCAGCAACAAAAGCCGTGAGCCCCGGAGTAATACCCATCAAAGGATCAATCTTAGGAAATTTGTAGGCCCAGAGTATCCCCGCCGCCGCCGCCAACGCCGAGCCCAAACCGAACGTAAAGCTGATGATGAGATCAATGTTGATACCCATCAATGTCGCCGCCTGAGGGTTGAATGCCACCGCCCGCATGGCTGTCCCGACCTTGGTCCGGTGCACCACAAACTCCAGAACACCAAGAAGCGCCAAGGTCACCGTCAGCACGACGATATCCTTGCTCGAGATCACCACGCCCAACAAATCAAAGGTACGTGAGGGAAATGTCTCCGGAAACGGACGAGGATTTACTCCAAAGATGAGCTGTCCGGCATTTTGCAGGAGGAGAGAAACTCCGATCGCCGTGATCAACACCGTGAGCTTGGATCGATTGCGAAGCGGACGGTAAGCCAACCTTTCGATGAGAATCCCGAGCCCCGCGCATATGAGCATTGCTCCCATCATCACCAACAGCCCGTTCAGCAGCGAGGCCTCCGCGACACCTCGGCCGAGATAGAAGCCGGCAAATGACCCAACCATAAAGACGTCGCTATGGGCAAAATTGATGAACCGTAATACACCATAGACGAGAGTGTAGCCCAGGGCAATCAGCGCGTACATCGCCCCGAGGGACAACCCATTGATCAGCTGTTGAAAGAATTCCGTCATCCGGTGGTTTGAAAATGGGATGCCCGCGCTCTACTCGCTCAGGGGTTAACCGTTTCTTTGTAAAGGAATTTCCCCCCCTTGAGCTGTATGATGACGGCTGGCTTGCGGGCATTCCGATCGGCATCCAAGCTCATCTTGCCGGTTACCCCTTGGAAGTCTCTAGTGGAAGCGAGAGCATCTCGCAGCTTCGAACCTTCAGTAGATCCCGCCCGTTTGACCGCATCGGCCAGAACCATCGCCGAGTCGTATCCCAGCGCGGCCATCGCATCGGGTTTGGCGTTGAAGCGCGCCTCATACTTCTTCACGAACTCCTTGGCCTGCGGTGAATCTTGGTCGGGCGCGAAATGAGTCGAGAAAAAGCAGCCATCCAGAGCCTCCGCTGCTCCTGGCCCCTGCACCAACTCCGGAGCCTCCCATCCATCGCCACCGAACAAGGGCACCTTGATGCCCAGCTCGCGGGCCTGAAGCGCGATCAAAGTCGCTGGGCCATAGTAGACGGGAAGAAAAATCGCATCTGGGTTTTGACTTTTGATGGCCGTCAGCTGCGCTTTGAAATCTTTGTCATCCTTGGTGAACTTTTGCTCCACCACGACGGTGCCACCCTTGGCGACAAACTGCTCCTTGAAATAAGTCGTAAGTCCGGCGCTGTAGGGCGCGCTCACATCAGTCAAGATTGCAACCCGCTTGGCCTGCAGACTCTCCAAAGCAAACTTGGCCAGCACGGTCCCGCCTTGAAAGCGATCCTCGAAGCAGACCCTGAAGATGTAGTCGCCCATCTGGGTCACCTTGGGATTTGTCGACGATGGTGATACTTGAGGGATCTTGAACTGCTGGCAGATGGGGGCGGCTTCCAAGGAACGACCCGAGGCGACCTCACCCAAAATTGCGATCACTTTGTCCCGCGAGATCAACTTCTTCACCGCAGTTGCCGATTCACCGTCCTTGGATTGGTTGTCCTCGGTCAGTAACTCGATTTTCCGCCCGAGCAGGCCGCCCGTGGCGTTGAGCTCGTCAATAGCGATCAGCGTGCCATTGTGGGACGATCGTCCAAACGAAGCCTCGCTACCCGAGAGGGAGGCGAACTCTCCAATCTTGATGACGGAATCCGCCGCACCGGAAGAGGTGGAGGCGGTGGGCTTGCATCCGGTGACGAAGCAAAGCACGCCAAGAAGAACCGCGGGAAGCATCAAAAATCGTTTCATAAAGTTCTCAGGACCCCGAAGTTGCCACGAAATACCACGTTGCACCGGCGTCAACCCGTAACATGGCGGTCAGGCTAGGGAAACGTTTCTGCGATTTCAACCCTCAAGCGAGAGTGGGTGGGGAAACGGAGACGAGAGAGTGCGATCAGTTCCGTTGGGGCTTGAATGGGAAACGCCAGTAAGGCAGGGCGAGAGTTGATCGGGAACCGGTCCGACGAGGTTTATAGTTCTGGAGACCTCTACCGTTTTAGTCCCCACCAGCGAAGCTGGGATCCCCCTCCGGGGGAGCCGGAAAGCGGCAGAGGTCTACCACACCCCACACTCGTCAATGCCGTCTAGCAGCAACCACCGTCGACGTGATGCGATGATGTTTCCGCGAACCTCACAACGGCCGTCACATCACGTCGGCGGTGGTTGCTGCTAGCGACCCTTCATATGCTTCATGGTCAACCGCTTGAGCTCACGATCCGACTCGCGCTCCTTGATGTCGTCGCGCTTGTCAAATTCAGCCTTGCCCTTCCCAACCCCCAACAGAACCTTCACCTTGCCGTTCTTCCAATAGAAAGAGAGGGGGAAGATCGCATGCCCCTTCTGACCGGAATACCCCTCGAGCTTAAGGATTTCGCTTTTGTGAAGCAGGAGTTTTCGAACCGCCTTGGGAACATGGTTGACCCGATTTCCAAAGAGATATTCCTCGATGTGGGCGTTGTACAAGTAGGCTTGCCCCTTCTCCACACGTACGAATGCGTCACTGATCTGCGCCTTGCCCGCTCGCAGGGTTTTGACCTCCGTTCCGTGCAGCACAATACCTGACTCGTATGTGTGTAAGATGTGGTAGTCGCGGCGAGCCTTCGGATTGGAGACAATATCAGCCACAGGGAGGTGTCGATGCTCATTGGACCGCGGAGCAGGTTTGAAAGGCCCTACGCGGTCCTGAATCCACCACAGGGTTTTAACCCTGCCGAGCCAGAATCGGGGTCCGGAAGATGCTCGCGACAGGGCGAGCGTCTCAGGTCACGGCCTTAGCGCACGGCGCTAGGATGCTGTGCCGCACCGGGAGCGCGTTTGCGCTTCTTGCTGGGCACGTTTTCCGATGCCTTGCTCAGCAACGGGGTCTCAAACGCCATCTTGTCCTCGATGAGTTCCACCAAGGCGATGTCGCCGGCCCCCATGTTCTGCGTGTCCATGATCAGAGGACGGCTCAGGCCGCCGCCCCCGGAATTGAGCTGGCGCACACGACGCGAGACCAAGTTGATGAGAACGTTGGGGTTTCCCACTTTTGCCAAGGCTTGCTTACAGTATTCGCTATTCACAATAAATTCCGGTTAACCGCTAACTCGAGCCACTCAGGTTAGTGAGCTGGGGAACCCCTGCAATCTTAAAGTGAAGGGAATTTGTAGGGTCAGTTGCGGTCCTGCTCGACGATTCCCCCCCGTCGTCCGTGCAACAAACGAGGTGACGAGCCTCGGAAAACTCAAGCCGAGGCAGGCTTCTGACGATGGCGATAGCAGGGAGCTAGTCTCTTTCCCCCTGGAACGGAGGACCCAAGCGGGTTAGGTTCCGGCCATCGGTGTTGTGACATGAAGAAGTTGTGCCTAGCGGTCGGGACGTTTATCGCTTTGATGATTAGCGAGTTACGATCATCAAGCGCCACCCCCAATCGATTCCAGTTTAGCGAACCACAGCGCAGAACCTATGTCGCGCCCCTGGGCATCGGGGCCAATTTGCCCACCAGTCAAACCGCCCAATGGATCTACGCCTGGCCAGAAGATCGCCCGGATCAACCTGTGGAGCTAGGTCGTCGAGTGGTCCTCGCTGTCCCTCCAGGCACCGCCATCGCACCCCTGCTTGGCACACGTCCGCTCCGACTCCCCCGGGAAATCCACCCCGGATGGTGGGTTCTCGAAGCCCCTGATGCTTGGATCGCAGCCATCCAAGCCGAGGAACTACACGCCCTCCCTCAGGTCATCGCCTGCTTTCCGGCGGCAAGAGCTCTTTTCAGCCTCCAAGACCTGTATGCTCCCGCCCCCAGCGATCCCTATTTCAGCCAGCAATGGCATCTGGAATACCGAAACTCCGCAGCGGCGCATCTGGGGGCGGATCTCAACATTCGCGCGGCCTGGCCCACTACCCGAGGGGAGAATGTTCTCGTGTCCGTGGTGGACAACGGAGTGGAACTGACCCACCCCGATCTCGCCGACCCCTTTTCCTTGGGCCCGCATTTTAATTTTGGCGATGGCACCCCGAACGCCGGGCCTTCGCTGAGCACCGCCTCGCATGGCACCGCAGTGGCAGGTTTGATCGGGGCACAGGGCAATAATCAGCGCGGCGTCTCAGGAGTAGCCCCAGGAGCCAAGTTCGCCAGCTGGGTGATCTTCAAAGGGTCGGTTCTCGATCCCGATACCGTCGAGATGAAGTCCATGTTCGAAGCGCAGTCCAATATCGTTCATGTGCAGAACCATAGTTGGGGGGCGGGAGGAACAGCGCTCTATCCTATCCCTCCATTGGAGGAGATTGGGATCAGCAATGCGGTGTTCAGTGGTCGGGACGGACGCGGGGTCCTCATCGTTCGCGCCTCCAGCAATGGACGCAAAAGCCTGGCCGATGCCAACGCGGACGGCTATGCCGTCGATCCCCGAGTCATCACCGTCTCCGCGGCTCGCAGCGACGGCCGGACCACGCGCTACAGCAACCCAGGCGCCTGTGTGTTGGTCGCCGCGCCGAGCGCCGAGGTGGCGGAAGGCTTCAGCAGCAACCTGGACTCCAGCTTCCCCTCGCTGGTGACTACCGATCTCACTGGTTTTTCAGGAGCCAATGCGTCGGTTGGACTCAACGACTCTGCGGACTATCGGTTCGGCACGTCAGGATTCTCCGGCACTTCGGGATCGACGCCGTTGGTCTCCGGAGTGGTGGCGCTGATGCTCTCCGCCAATCCGACCCTGAGCTATCGCGACGTGCAGCAGGCGCTATTGCTTTCCAGTCGCCACCTGGATCTGGCGGATCCGCTCTTGTTGACCAACGGGGCCGGACTCCGCGTCAGTTACAATCTGGGCTATGGCATTCCCGATGCCGGAGCGGCGGTGCAACGGGCTCTTCAGTGGACCTCTCGACCCACGCTCACAACGGTGACGCGAACCTTCGCCACCAATGTGGGTTCGACCAAGGCGATTACCGACGATGGGCTCCGGGTCGAGGTAACGGGCACGAACGTGCCGGCGGGTCTCGCTTCGATCCCCGTCACAGCCACCTTCGGCGCCCACGCGGACGTCCCCACGGCGCTGCTGCCCATCACCGCCGTTGAACTGGCCAACCAGCCCCTCGATTCCCTGACCGGACGCGCCGCCTTGGTGTCGCGCGGCGGAAACAGCTTCACGGAGAAAATTCAGAACTGTGCCGCTGCCGGTGCGCAATTGGTGCTCATTTACAATAACCAAGGCACGACCGAGCGATCGCAAATGCTGTCCACGGATTTTGCGACAGTCCCAGCCGTCATGATGGGCCGCTCCGCAGGAACCGATCTCGCTGCGATGATCGCCACCAACTCCAGTCTACGGGTTCGACTTCGACTCCTAGCGACGGTCTGCAGCGTCGAGATCACCAACACCCTGATCTCGGAGCATGTGAAGGTGCGGCTGCAGACAGACCATTCCCGCCGCGGCGATCTACGCGTCACCCTCGTATCACCATCCGGCACCCGCAGCATTCTTCAGCGGCTCAACAACGACTCCTCGGCAGGCCCAGCCGACTGGACCTACTCGAGCGTGGCCCATTTTTACGAATCCACTGCCGGAACCTGGAAGCTGGAAGTGAGCGATCAGGAACCCGGAAACGTGGGGAACGTGCTGCGTGCGGACCTCACCGTCTCGGGCGTCGCCATTCGGGATAGCGATCGCGATGGACTGGAGGACAGCTGGGAGGCCTCCCACTTTGGGAATCTCGCGTCAACCGGGAGCGGGGATCCGGATGCAGATGGGGTGCCCAATTCAGTGGAGCAGGTGATGCACACCAAACCTCTCGCGGTCGATGTTCCGTTCCGTTTGGATGTGTCGCCGTGGAGCAGCCAGATCTTGCGATTGAGCTGGCCGGGGTTGGCCGGCGCCACCTATCGAATCCTCGAGAGCGTCAATCCGGAAGGTCCCTACACCGAGATCGAGAGCATCCCGGGTGCATTCCCCGTTACGGAGTATTTCACTCTATTGGGCACCGACACCAGCCGCCTGCTCCGCGTCGAACGGGTAATACCTTAACCTCCCCAGGTGTGACTATGGAGTGCTGTAGCCCTCTACAGCTTTTCAGGACCCGACGGAGTCGGGAATCGTTCCTGGGGCGGATACGCCCTCACCGAGAAATGATCACACCCCACATCCCCAGGTATGGTTCGAAGTGGGTAAAATCCCGGGGGTTACGACTCCGTCCCGGGACAAAAGCGGCAGAGGGCTGCTCAACCTTCCCCCTAAACCCAGAGGCTGAGAATGAGGTGAACGCAGTCATGACCGCAAGGTAGGGAGAGACTCCGTCGAGCCCATGCATGCCCCACGTTTGAAAGGGTTGAAGGAGCCGCGGCGATAAGCGCAGTGGGACAATCTAGGGTTGGAGGCCCTCCTCGGGGGTAACCCTCCGTGTGCAACGGTGCCTGGAGCCCTCGTGGGCTCAACGGAGTGTCTCCCTACCTGGGTGACGTTTCCCTTACGAGACTCATCCCAATTCTAATTGCCCTGCCGCATCCCCCTCCCCCCCATTCCCTGAGATTGACAGTTCGGCGGGCCGTCGGAACTATGTAGGCAATGTCGGACAGCACCCTGATCTATCCACGAAGTCCCCGCGAGACCATGTCGGGTTGGATTTATCTCCCTCGCTTCGTGGACAAGATCCGCCTGCATTTGGCCGGGCGTCTACATCCGGACTATCAAGGCAACCTAGGCAAGAAGGGATTCGATCTGGCGTGGCTGAACGCGGCGGGCCTCGAAGCCGAGGCATTCATCGCTGTGGTTAAGGCAACCATCACGGACGGGGAGGTAGCCGACTGGGTCGCCAAGAACGTGAAACGCACCGACGCCGAGAAGTCCGCCTTCCGGGAACAGGCGTTGAATCACGGTCGCCAGAACGACGAGAGTTTGCGCGCCTTATTGAAGCTGCGGAAGGAGCAAGCGGGGTTGGGAGCGCGCGACGACATTCAGACTTTTTTCGAGTTCATCGATGCCGACGAGAAGCGCAGTTAGCCTAGAAGCGGGAATGAAGCGGCGGGAGGAGAATTTTGGTTGGGCCCATAGCTCAGCGGTTAGAGCAGGCGACTCATAATCGTTTGGTCGTTGGTTCAAATCCAACTGGGCCCACCATACTTACGCAAGCTCAAAATTTGCCTGGGGCAATTCTGGGCCACTTTTTCGACCCCAATCGGATTTCACGGGCTGGGTGTCCACTCCGAACAACCCGATACAACCGATTGCGCAGCGGTTGTTCCAATGGCCTCCTCCGTGCAATTCGAGGAACTGGAAGTTGTTGTAAGCCGACACGCGAAAATTGGCTCGTAGATCGACCAGGATGCTAAAGGAGGGGTAAGCGGTGGGCAAGAGCTTCGGGACCGCGACGGGGGATGGAGTTGGCTTCGTTCATCCCCAGTCTGTATCACCCCGTGGCGATCTCGCATAGGAGGCCGCCAAATCACCGCTTACGGTCATTCGATTACGGCGATTTTCTCAAGAATTTTCCAATCGCCTACTTTTCCCAGGCTACGCATATATTTATCAAAAGTAGTTCCGACTTGATCTGAGACGTGTTGCTCGCCAAGCCACACTGAGTCACACTCAAAACACATGGCAAAAGACTGCTCGGGAGACGATTTCAGACGAACCCGCCAAACGGCATCTTGCTTACAGACCTTCGTCGCCCGTCACGCCAACCCCAGTTGACTCTTTCTTTAGCCGCTTAAGGGATCAGCCGACCCACCCCCGGGGTCACTTTCCGTGAGCAGTCAGCGGCCTCATTCCGCACGCGTGAAAGCGCGGTCACAGCGTGAACATCAGGGGGCAGGTTCACATGGCACGAAACCCATGAGAGAACCGGCACAGGCAAGCATCTCACGACAGAGCACCTTACCCCTTCACCTCGACCGCAGTGACAACTTCAGCAGCCAAAGTGGAAGCCGCTGGCGGGACAGCCGGTTGGGATTCTACAACACGCAACCCGCCAAGTTCCCAGCGGCGTCGGTCCAAAAATAAATCAGCCCATTACCCGTTTCGACGTAGCCGCCTTGAAGTTGGCCACTGCACTTGGCGAACGTCTCGACTGTTTCTTTCAGACCAGTGATTTGCTCATTCCGCTCGGTCTTGCGTTTCAGCCGCCCGGTGTAGATGCGAAGCAACTCATCGCAAGGTTGCGCCTCTCCGACGACAATGCGTGCCGTGCTGGAAGCTTCGAGCCGCCTTGATGCTTCCTGGGCGACTGCGAACAGCACCGAGTCCTGAGCGCAGCGACCAAACAAAGTCAAAAGTTCGTCCTTATTCATGGGCTTAGGATAATTGGCGTTGCGCCGCTGACTGGGCCGCTGCGAAGGACTTCAAATTAACCGAGGACGTCCGGCGACCTTATCAACAATGACCTGGGCACGGTCTGGCGTAAGACAACGCCGCCCGGCCCATCTTGGAGATGCGAAGTCAACGGCCGTTCAGTAATCGGTGCTCCATGACGTGAAGATGCTCCGGTTGTTGCCGGCGTTGAGAAGTGCAGCGTCGGCGTGCCCGCCCCACGGCATCGCCCTGCCTTGTATCGCGTTTTGGAACTGAGGGTGTTGTCCGCTAACGCCGCGAAACACCGTTACCATTTCATCGCCAGCGCCGGCTGCTGTCTCTGCGGCGAATACTCGCTAACTAGTCTCTCGCCAAGCCCAGTTATCTACCACAACGCCGGGGCTGCGTTGGAACACTGGAAGCAACCTCTCGAGGTACCATGAAACATCCGTAACCCGCCCATCCAGGGTAACTCGGTTTGTTGTAGGACTGAAGACGATCTCACCGCTTTCAAAAACAAGGAACTCTCCTCCGGTTTCACCTCCCTTCCACCAGAGGCGAATTCCAAATACCTGCTTTGCAGCCATCTTAGCACTGAACAACATTTCAATCTCTCGACTGTTGTTTCCAAGTAGGGTCCATTCTGACGTATCTTGGTCGAGCGGGACACAATGCCACCCCTCGGCATGCGGTCCCCACTCGGAGGAGAGCAACGCTTGAACAATAGAGCGTAACCCGTTTTTACAGGACAGTTGAAGGCTCAAACCAGCGTCTACAGACATATTATTTCCAATTAATGCTCGAAGTATCTGACACCCTTCTCGTTGAGCCAATTTTTAACGTGTTTTGGGATGGGACTATTGGAATGCACTTCCAAGCTTGCGCCATGATCGGAAGCGACGCGCAATTTTGAGCCGATATCTGATTTGAATTTGTCGAAGCCAGGCCCGGGTTGAGTGTAATTCTCCCAGTAAGCGCCCGATTTCGCTTCAAGCCACCTTGAGTCCACCGCTCCATCAAACTCCCTTCCTCCAACCTTAAAGTTGCCACGAGTCGCACCTAGACGATTTTGAAGCCAGCGCTCAAAATCAGCCCCTCTTAGACTCTTTGTGGCAAGTGGCCTTTGTCAGCGTTTGAAGCCCCTCCCTTGTAGCTCCTTCGCTATGGCATCCGATTTCGTGACGATTTCCCACTGCGTCGTATCAACGCATTCTAATGTCAATGATGGGCTGTGGAGAGACCGATCGTGGTATGCGTCGTGTAGCCGTCCAGTAGTTGGAAGTCCGCTTTCAGAAAGTTCCGAAAATCTAGATCACTCACCACAAAACCGAGTGCTAGCTCACGAGTAAGGCGCTCAAACTCTGCCACGCAGAGACCAAAAGGCTGAGGGTGCCTAATTGTTACTTCCCGAAACACCCATAACGCTACCGGAAGGAACACCAGCCGCTGCACCAGCGCGGGGAGAGGTAGTAGAATCTGCCCTTGTTTATCGGTGACAATGAACGTGTTCATAAACGTTACCAAATGTATGGTTCTGCCGGACCCCGTTGAGGAGTTCCTCCAGTAGGATTGGGAATGTAAGGGTGTTGATGAGGATTTTGTATGCCCCCGGAGCGCCGTTGGCGTCGAATTCCCGAGCTTGCGTATAGTCACCATTCCTGCCCGCTTTTGTGCCCAGTTGAGTATGAGGTCCAGAAGCTCCGGCTTCAGGAATCGGATTACCTTGTGCGTCGCGCGGAAGTGGTCGATTTGGTCGATAAGTCCCGGGTGGATTCTTTGCGGCGAATCATTTCCTCAAGTCGAATTCTGAATCTTCCGGTCGTTCGGTTTTGTACCCCATGATTAGGCCGGTCTCCAGCAAGCGAACAGCTCCGCGGCCCGACAGCCCGAAGCTATGCTTTTCCAGAGTAGCTACAACCACTTCGTAAGCGACGCCATATTCGTGCGCCTCATCGACGTACTCCCGCAGTGCGCGAATGGCTTCGTCGTAGGTCAACTCCGTAGAATTGAAACTCCTTCCTACCTCCGGCTGTGCAGCGA